>JAQTQS010000028.1 GCA_028712125.1 Candidatus Altarchaeota archaeon | reverse complement strand
GCCGACGGTTTTGCCTTTGTGGGGTATGATGAACATGAATGGGAGTTTTCCTTTGGCGTTTTCGGCGAGTGTTACCATGTGTTTGGTCCAGAAGACTGCGATGAGGTCGTATATCGAGAGGATTATGAGGAGTAGGAGTGAGGGGGCTATGGACAATGATGCTCCGAGGAGTGCGCCTGCTCCGACGACTGTGAGTATGAGGGTTAGGTTGTAGAGGAGGATGTTTTTCTTTTTCCAGGCGGTGAGTGCGATGAGGGTTATTGCTGCGATTATTCCATAGTTTCCGAGGAGGGCGATGAGGGCGAGGGTCATGGCGTATAGTACGGCTATTATCGCCAGGATTTTTATGATGATGTCGAGCTTGTATTTTATGAGTATGAGGAGGAGGCCGGTCATGATGAGTATCGATATGAAGAAGAACCCGGACCACCATGGCGATTCGAGGGTGTCGACTTGCAGGGTGATGCCCTGTGTTATCTGTATTTCATTGGTTTGTATGATGCCGGCGGCTACGTGTAGGCCGAGGGCCATGACTATCGTGTATAGTATGATGACGTAGGCTGTTGGCGGTAGTTCCTTCATTTTTGCCGGGTTTATTCTACTGCGAACGAGTATTGGCCGTGCCGGGGTTCGTAGATGAAGCCTTTGAGTTTCAATTCTCCGATGATTTTCTCGACTTCGGACTGGGAGACGCCTTGCGATACCAGGCTTTTGACTATGTCTTCGAATGATGCGGTTTTGGCTTCCGAGGCGGCTGCGAGCTCTTTGATTGCGTCCTGGACGGTCTTTATCTTGTCGCGGGCCGCTTTCGAGTGGTCGGTTGCGATGCGGTCTATGTCGAAGACTCCGGTCTTCTTGTCGTATGCGACTTCGAGGAGGACGAAGTTGGTCAGCTTGATTGCGCGTTCGGCGTCGTCAACCGTCACCTTCTGGCTTAGCCTTACTTTCGCCGAGGCTTCGGCGAGGCGTATGAGGGCTTCGAGCTGGCGGGGTGTTGCGGTCACTGCGCCGCCCTGGCTTGAAGCGCGCAGTGTCACGTAGAAGTCCTTGATTTTGGCCATCGCGTCTTCGGTGAGTATCGGCTTTATGTTCTTGCGCGAGTATGAGATGTATTTGCGGAACATGTCTGCCGGGATTTCCGGCGTCATCCCCTGCATGTCATTTTCGGTGCCGTGCATCTTGAGGATGTGGTCCGCTATCTTCTTGTCCTGCTCCATGTCGATGACGTCCTTTATCGGGAAGATGAGGTCGAACCTGCTTATCAGTGTCGGCGGGATGTCGAACTGCTCTGCAGGAGTCTTGTAGGGGTCGAAGCGGGAAAATTTAGGGTTGGCCGCGGCGAGTATTGACGTGTTCGCCTTGAATTTGGTGATGATGCCGGCCTTTGCGATGCTTATCGTCTGCTGCTCCATGGCTTCGTGCATGGCGCTGCGGTCTTCCTTGTTCATCTTGTCGAACTCGTCTATCGCCGCGATTCCGCCGCCCGCGAGCACGAGAGCGCCTGCCTTGAGGGTCCACGCGCCTTCGGAGAACTCGTCCTTTTCGGCCGTTGCGGTGAGGCCTGCGCCTGTGGTTCCCTTGCCGGTCACGTAGATGCTTTTAGGGGCGATGTTGTCTACGTATTGCAGCATTTTGGATTTCGCGACGCCGGGGTCGCCCACGAGCAGCAGGTGTATGTCAGGGCGCACGGACGTCCCGTCCGGGAGTTTTTTTCCGGTCCTGCCGCCGAAGAGCTGGAGGGCTATCGCTTCCTTGACTTCGCGGTAGCCGTAGATTGAGGGCGCTATCGAGTTCGTCACTTTGTCGTAGATTGTGGGGTCGCGGGACAGCTTCTTTATCTCATCCTCCTCCTGCTTGGTGATTTCGATGTCCTCGAACTCCTTCTGGATGCCTTCAACGTAGTTTGCTTCGATGAATTTCTGGAAGACCGAGCCCTTGATTTTCGGCGGCAGCAGCCTCAGGATACCGTTTATAACTATCTTGTCGCCCGCGGTGACGACGTCGGTGAAGTCGTCCTCCACCCATAGCTCGATTCGCCGGGCCTGCTCTCCGCCCTTGAGCATCTCCAATGGCTCTTGTATCTCGATTTTCTGGATGTCAATCCACTCCGACTCCTCGGGCGAGAAGCGGAACTCGTTCCTACCGCAGTGATTGCACTTGTAAGGCTCCTTGAAGATCCTCCGGTCCTGCATTACCGGAGTCCTCTCGTTGCACCGGTTGCAGTAAAAGATGGCTTTATACACCTTCGGCAGAACGTCGCTAATCCTGTTGACAACGCCCTCGGTCGAAAGCAGCCGGCCGATGTAGTCAGAATTGATGTCCCGGACCATCACGGTATAGCCGCGCTCCTTCGGCAGGTTCTTGAACCGGACGTGAAGCACCGGCTTCTCAAGCCCGACCATCCCGCCGGCCGAGACGAGCATGTCTTTCTCGGACAATATTGCGGTGAAGGTCGCGATGAGCTCGTCAGGCTCGCTCAAAAGCTTTTCAGCGAGAACGTGGTCGTACTCCTCAAGCTCCTGATAGTCTATGAGAAGGCTCTTCTTGTCAGGGTAGACGCTGGCCAAGGCCTGGATTTCCTTGTCCTTCTTGTCGAGAAACTTCTCAATCGCCTCTTTCAAATAAACCACCACCCCAATAAAAGCGAGGAATCTATTATAGGAGAAGGGTAATAAAAAGGAAAAGAGACAGCAGTGGAAAGGTTATGCGTGCGAGTTCAAAAAAATATGTATTATACCAAGCACCAATGGAACTTTCTGTTGGACAGATACCCGTCTTTCCAATAATCCGTTGAATCAATCGGTCCTTCTTCTTTGGTTTCGTAGTAAGCCAACACGTAAGTTACGTCATCCATCGAGTAGCCGGGGGGAATGTCTATAAAATCCACTAACCGACTCACTTTATATGGGAATTTTTTATCATCTCTCCCCATGTTTACCCGGAATTTATATCCATTTTCCTGTGTTTCGGAAGCTGTATATACGTTATCATATCCTGATAAAGGAGAAAATTGGTAGGGGCTGTGTTTAATCTCGTTAATATCTGAAAAGTTTATTGTGGACATACCATCATAATCATTACCCCAGATGCTTTCAAATTCGTCCTTGTCTACAATACAAACGCAATCAATTACATCACCGTTCTTCATTATCGTCGAACAGCAACTGTAGGTTATGCCATTCACACCTCTGTTCGGGTCTTTTTTAAAGGATATGTGTTCTTTGCTAAGTTTTTTTATTAATTCCCCAACCCGGTCATTCCTCTCCAGAAAACTCCAATCAACATCAGGCAATAACTGGGAGGGTTTGTCGATATTTCTTTCATTAGGCGTTCTAGGGTCATTCTTGTCAATATAATTGATTAGCATTGGCCAATATGGTTTAAGGATTCTTGAGAGCCTTTTAATCTGCCATTCTATTTTTTCATCTCCGTGGTACATAAATGGGAAAACGTATCTCAATTCTCCTGATTTATTTTTTTCGGATTGTGTTAATATCTTTTTGTTCAGCATCCGCATGACATCATACCATAATTCCTCCCGAGACCAATTATCTTTAATATCATCAAGTAAAGTAGGGTCTTTCCCATCTTTTGTCATAAACCCGTATATTTTTGGTTTCCATCCTTTGGAGTATTTAGCCGGATTCAGGTCTAGGATTACCTCGCCCCATTTTCCATCCCAGTCCACACGAACAGAACATTTTTCAGATTTTAATCTAACAAAAGCACCGCCAAAAGAGGCATGATCTTCTGATTTCTCTATTTCGAAATTATACTCATCGAACAGATATGAAAAATATTTACGGACGAGATTTTGCAATAGTTGGCTTGCAGACATTTTATCAGATGCTCTAATAATATCTACCCTTGTAATTTCTAAGATTAATAGATTATCGCCACTAGCGACTAATCTAGCGATTACTATTGGACTTGTATCTTCTTCCCCTTTTCAATCGCATCCAGCAGCGCGCGTCCTGGCTGGCTGTTTTTCCTCAGCTTGATTCTCCCGCGCCTGTCGGCCCGTGCCGAGGCGAGGTATTCGCCGTCGAGCATGATGGAAACGCTCTTGCCTTGGCGGCCGCCTGCGTATAGGGTGATGTGGTTTGCTGAGACTGAGATTTCAGCGCTGTCTGGTTTTTCGGCGCTCTGGCCTTTGCGCTGTTTTATCGGGATTACGACGACTTCCTCGCCGTAGGAGTACATCTCGTATTCCGGCCTGCCGGACTCGAAGTCTTTCACTTCGATTACTGGCCTTGAGAGGTCGGATTCAGTCATGCCGTATGGGACTTTGACCGTCATCGCGAGCTCGTAGACTTTTTCCAATGCGCCGGCCTTGAGGAATATCACGGTGTCTACGACGTGGGGTATGATGCCGAGTTCGACCCTGCCGACGAGGCGCTGGATTGCGTCTATTGCCTTGCTCGCGTGCGTCACGCCGACGAGTCCGACTCCTGCGAGCCGCATGTCTGCGAATACCGTGAAGTCGCTGGTCTTCCGGAGCTCGTCGAAGAGCGTGTAGTCGGGCCGTACGAGCAATAGTATGTCTGCGGTCTTTTCCATCGAGCCTTCGAGCGGCGCGTACTGGGTTATTTCGTCGCTTACCTGGAGGTCGCGAGGCTGTTCCATGGTCTTGACAACCTTGCCTTTCTGGCGGTAGTGCTCTGCGAGCGCTTGCACGAAGGTTGATTTTCCCGCGCCGGGGCTTCCTGCGACGAAGATTCCTTCGGCGTGGGATTCAAGGCGCTTGAGCAGTTTTTCAGAGAGGCGGTAGTCTTCAAGCCGCGTCTTTACCAGCGGCTTTACTATGGTTATCTCTATGCCGTCGCTGAAGGGCGGCCTTGTGAGAACGATTCTGTACTTGTCCTGCTGGATGACTGTCGCGCCTTTCTGCTGGGATTCTATGTAGCCCCGGACGTCTGATTTCGCGTATTCGATGATTTCCTTCGCATAGCCTTCGATGGTCTTGCGGTCGACGTGATTTATTATCTTCACGAGCTCGAAGCGGCCGATGTGGCCCTTCTTCGCATAGGCTGGCGTGTTTTCCTTGAGGTGGACTGACATGGTCGTCTCGTCAAGCAGCTTGAACGCGGATGGTTCGGTCTTCCTCGTCTTCGGCTCGAGGTAGCGGACGTCGAGGCCTTTCGAGTCTGCGACGAGGTGCTGGACAAAGTCGCTTGTCACGAGAACTGCGCCGTTGTCTTCGGCGATGTTCCTGATTTCCTCGTCAGCCGTTTTCGCGGGCCGGCCGGCTTCCTTGTACGAAAGGCGTATCTTCCCGCCTGCGGCAAGGTCGCGGAGTGCTTTCAGCTCCCGCAGGCCTTCGAATCCTATTTCGCGGCCTTCGTTGGCCTGCGCTTCGAGTTCGCGGATTATGGCTTGCGGCAGCAGTATCTCAAGTTGTTCCTTGTTTTCGCGTATGAGTTCGGTTATCCTGCCGTCGATTATTACGCTTGTGTCGGGAACTATCGGCTTTGCCATTGTTATCGACGATTGTCGAGAGATTATGCGCCTGGTTTTTATATAACCTGGGTATATAATTAAAGACTCTGCCGCTTAATAATCCACCATGAACGCCGCAAGCCAGCTGGAAAAAACCATCGCCGGGGAAATCGCCATAGCCGACGACCCCGGAAAATCGATACAAAAGTGGCGGGAGGTCTTCCAGCTCAACCAGAGCGAGCTCGCCCGCGCCATGGACGTCTCGCCCTCCGTAGTCTCGGACTACGAGTCCGGGCGCAGGAAGTCGCCGGGCACGCACTTCATAAAAGGCCTCGTCGAGGCGCTCGTGCGCGAGGACATCGGAAAAGGCGGCGAAGTATTAAACAGGTTCACGATACCGACAAGGCACGACGCGATACTTTCCATGCGCGAGTTCGCAAGGCCGGTGCCGGCGTCAAAGCTGCTGACAGAAGCGGACGCCCAGCTCATCGGCAGGACGCCAGTGAGGAGCATGGAATTGAAGGGCTTCACGGTGATAGACAGCCTGAAGGCGATAATCGAGCTTTCGGAGGAGACGATGAGGGACATATACGGCTCGACGACCGAGCGCGCCCTCATATTCACGAAAGTCCATAGCGGCCGCTCGCCGCTGATAGCGATAAAGGTCACAAAGCCGAAGCCGCGGCTGATAATACTTCACGGCCTCAAGCCCAGCAAGGCTGACAGGCTGGCGGTCAAGATAGCCGACGCCGAGGGCATACCGCTCGCGGTGTCGATAACAAGGAACGAGCAGAAGCTCATAGAAAATCTAGAGCAGCTAAGATGAAAGGAGTCGGAATAGCAGGATACGGGGCGTACATCCCCAAGTACCGCATACGCGTGGGCGAGATAGCCGAAGTCTGGAACGAAGAAGGCGATAGAATCAGCAGGGGCCTCGGCGTGTACGAGAAGAGCGTGCCTGCGATGGATGAGGACACGGTCACGATAAGCGTAGAAGCCGCGCGCTCTGCAATCAAGAATGCGGGGATTGACCCGCAGGAAATCGGCGCGATATACGTGGGAAGCGAATCCCACCCTTATTCAGTCAAGCCCTCGGCGACAATCGTGGCCGCAGCCATCTACGCGACGCCCGACCTCACCGCGGCCGACCTTGAGTTCGCCTGCAAGGCCGGAACAGCCGCCATACAGATGTGCATGGGACTCGTCAAGGCGGGCTACATCAAGTACGGTCTTGCCATCGGCGCGGACACTTCCCAGGGAAAGCCGGGCGACGCGCTCGAGTACACTGCAAGCGCCGGCGGTGCGGCATACATCATAGGCCGGGACAATCTCATCGCTGAGATAGAGGACACTTATTCTTTCACCACGGACACGCCGGACTTCTGGAGGAGGGAGGGGCAGGAATACCCGGAACACGGCCAGCGGTTCACGGGAGAGCCCGCGTATTTCAAGCACGTCGTATCCGCCTCGAAGAAGATTATGGAGAGAAACAAGCTCAAGCCCGAGGACTTCGACTATGTCGTATTCCACCAGCCCAACGGGAAGTTCCCGCGGATTGCGGCCAAGAAGCTCGGTTTCAGCGACGACCAGCTCAACGCCGGCCTGCTGACGCCGCTCATCGGAAACACATACTCGGGCGCAAGCCCGCTGGGACTTGCAGCGGTCCTGGACGTTGCAAAGCCGGGCCAGCTCATACTCCTTACTTCCTACGGAAGCGGGGCCGGGAGCGATTCCTTCATAATCAGGACGACCAAGCAGCTTGCGAAATACAAGAATATTAGGCCAGTGATGGAGATGGTCAACCACAAGGAGTACGTGAACTACGCGACCTATGCCAAGATGAAAGGCAAGATAAAGGGCGTGAGCCTCCAGAGATAAAGATGACAAGGGACGTTGCGATAATAGGGGTCGGGATGACCAAGTTCGGCGAGTTCTGGGAGCGCGGCTACCGCAGCCTCATCACAGAAGCCGGCTCAAAGGCCATAATAGACGCGGGCATAGACGGAAAGGACATCGACGCAGTCTACGTCGGCTCGATGACGCCCGGAAGGCTCATAGGCCAGGAGCACGTCGGCGCGCTCGTTGCGGACTACGCGGGCCTGACTGGGATTCCGGCAACACGCGTCGAAGCGGCATGCGCGTCAGGCGGACTTGCGCTCCACCAGGCATTCTTGGCGATTAAGTCCGGACTGTATGACATAGTTGTCGTCGGCGGCGTCGAGAAGATGACAGACGTCTCTACGGAGCATGCGACCGTGGCCCTTGCAGGCGCGGCAGACCAGGAGTGGGAGGGCTTCCACGGCATCACGTTCCCGGGCCTTTATGCTATGATGGCGCGCCGGCACATGATAGACTACGGAACCACGGAAGAGCAGATTAGCATGGTTGCTGTGAAGAATCACGCGAACGGTAAGTTGAATCCGAATGCCCAGTTTCAGTACGAAGTCACATTGGAGGATGTTTTGCATTCTAGCATGGTCGCAGACCCGCTGAGGCTATTGCACTGCAGTCCCATAACCGACGGCGCGGCAACCGTCGTGCTTGCAAGCAGCGAAAAGGCGAAAAAGCTATGCGAAAGGCCGATATGGGTGAGAGGCTCGGCCATCGCCACGGACACGCTGTCGCTGCACGAGAGAAAGAGCATAACCCGCGTAGAAGCCTCGATAGTGGCCGGCAAAAAGGCTTATGAGATGGCCGGCGTAAAGCCCGACGACATAGACTTCGCCGAAGTCCACGACTGCTTCACAATCGCCGAGATACTCGCCATAGAGTCCCTCGGGTTCTGCAAGATGGGCGAAGGGGGCAAAACCACTGAAAACGGCGAAACAAGAATAGGCGGCAGGATTCCAATCAACACAAGCGGCGGACTAAAAGCCAAAGGCCACCCGGTGGGCGCGACGGGCATCGCGCAGGCCATCGAGGCTACGTGGCAGCTTCGCGGCCAGGCCGAGAAGAGGCAGGTCAAGGGCGCAAAAGTAGGGCTTGCCCAGAACGTCGGCGGCTCCGGCGCCACATGCACAGTACACATATTCAGCCCTGAAAAATGAGCAAAAGGATACCATTGCACTGGCGGCTGATACCGCACAGGTACAGGCTGCTCGGAAGCTCATGCAACCGATGCAACGAGAAGTTCTTCCCCCAGCGGAGCATCTGCCCCAACTGCAGGCGCAAGGGAGACATAACGGAGGTACAGTTCTCAGGCATGGGGGAGATATACTCCTACACGATAATACACGTCGCCTCCCGGGGATTCGAGTTCATGAAGCCGTACGCCATGGCCATCATCAAGCTTGCTGAAGGGCCGAACCTTACGGCGCAGCTCGTCGACTGCAAGCCCGATGACGTCGAGGTCGGACGCAAGGTCTCGATGGTCTTCAGGAAGATAAACGCGGACGGCGAGAAGGGAATCATCAGATACGGCTA
The DNA here is from genome assembly GCA_028712125.1 of Candidatus Altarchaeota archaeon. Lineage (GTDB taxonomy): Archaea > Altiarchaeota > Altiarchaeia > IMC4 > SCGC-AAA252-I15 > VGJA01. Next base: position 9,682 of record JAQTQS010000028.1, on the reverse strand, counting down.
CAAGTTCAAGCTGATTTAGAAAAAAACCTGCCGCACGTTATTGCTGCTTCTACTCCTTCCCCTTCAGGACGTACTCGATGACCTTCGCATAGCCGGGCCTTGTGATTATTATGCCGACGAGCACGCCCATGATGGTCGTGAATGCGAAGCCCTTGAGCATCCCGGCGCCGATGGACAGTATCGGCAGCATGGCTGCGACAATCGTCGCGGCGGCCGTGAAGATGATTGAGAACGCCCGGCGGACCTGCTCGCCTACGCTGAAGAATTTCTTGACCTCCTTCTTCCCGGTCAGTATCTCGTCGGTGATGATTATCTGGTCGTTGACGCCCGTCCCAACGGCGGCTATTATGCCTGCAACGGACGCAAGGTCTATGTCCCAGTTGAGTATCGCGGCAAAGCCGAGGACAATCAACACCTCGCTTATGTCGGTTAGCATGATGGGAAGCGAAACCTTCCAGTTGCGGTAGCGCAGGAATATGATAAGCCCTACTGTGATGAGCGCGATGAAGCCCGTCAATGCGCTGTACTGGAGGAACTTGACGCCAAGTGTCGGGGGAGTAGTCGATTCGGACGCGACCTCAAGCTTGACTGGCAGGTTGCCCGAAGTCAACAGCACCTGCGTCGCCTTGACCTCGTCCATCGCCTCCTGAAGGGTATACGAGTAGCCGGTTATCTGGTTCGAGTACTGGCACTTGCCCTGCGGGTCGTAAGCCAGCCTCGGCGAGCTCTTCAGGCCGACCATGTCGCGTATCCACCCGTCGTATGACACGTTCGCCTGCGGCCTGCGCTCGGTCGAGAGTGCGTTCTCCTCGAGGGTGTTTCTGAAGTAGTCTGAAATCTCGTCCTCGCCGCCGGCTAGTATCACGCTGACAAAGCCCCGCTCCCGGAGGCTTAAAAGCTCCTGCAGAGTCTTGTTCTCGTCCGCAGAGTATATGACGAGAGGGATGGAAGAGCGGTTGGTGATGACGTCTACCGCAGTCCCGCCGTAATAGAAGCTGTCGCTGGCTGAAGTCGACGTCATGTTGCTCAAAATAGCGTACTTGCCCTGCGACAACAGAATCGTCGTATTGCGAGGCCGGTCGATGAACAGGTCGACGGGACGGTTGAGCTTGCCGGTCCCGACCTCGCCGAACCTGCATGCGCCCTCCTTGCTGTTCTTGACGACCACTATCCAGCCGAACCCTCCGGGCTTTTTCTCGACCGCCATCCCGCTGGGGGAAAGGTCCACTGAAAGCTCGTCGCCCTGCATCGCAAGCGCGCCGTCGATGCGCATCTCGAAGAACGCCTGCTGCCTGAGGACCTGGATTATCTTGTCGGTCTCCTCGGGCGAAGCCCCGGCAATCTGAATCAGCAGATACTGGTCGCCCCAAGGACGCACCGGGATGTCCTTCAATCCGAGGGAGTTGAGCCTGTTCTCTATTATGCCCTTCTCGATGGCCATCGTCTGGGAGTCCACGGGCTGCTCAAGCCGGAGCTGTATCTCCACCCCGCCCGCAAAGTCAAGGCCGTAGTCCACTCCCTTGCCCGGGCCGATGCCCAGCCCCTTGTTGACGGGTATTATGTTGAAGACGAGGAGCAGGGCGAACGCTACGAAGATGATCCAAACCCAAACCTGCCATTTCCGGAGTAATGGGTGCATTTTTAATCCTTGAATATGTTGAACTTGGACTTCTTGCCGCCGGCATGGCGCGGGAGGCTTAGGTACCATTTCAGCATGCCGGTGTTCGTCCACCAGGTCGTGAAGACGTCGCCTATGAGCCCGAACATGAGCACGGTCGCAATGGTATTAAGGGTGGGAATCTGAATCAGGAAAGTCGTTACGAAAATAGTGACCGCCATCGCGCCGACGGTCGTCGCGGTCATCATGATGCCGGTCTTCATGGCCTCATCCATCGCGGCGTCGACGTCGGAACGCTTTTCCTTGAGGACCCGCATCGTCAGAAGGATGTCGGTGTCGACCGAGTAACCGATGAGCATCAGCAGCGCCCCGAGGGACGCGGAGTCAAACTCTATCCCGAAGATGCTCATGCAACCGACCGCTATAAGCACGTCGCAGATGGCCGCCTGGAGGACTGCGAGAGAGGGCACAAAGACCCTGAACGAGACGAAGACGACAAGGGCCATGAACGCAAACGATATCAATATCGCCTTCTGGCCCTGCCTGCGGAACGTCTCGCCGAGCGTCGGCCCGACTTCCTTGAGGTTGAAGTTCTTCTTCTGGAGCGTGACGTCGTAATCTTTTCCGAGCGAGTACTTGAGGACGCTCTCAAGCGCCTCCTCGTTGAGGTCCAATGCGGTTATCTTCAACAAGCCGTCCGAGTATTCAAGGTGTACGGGCTCGTTAAGGCGGGATGACAATTTGAACTCAAGCGTCCCCGGAGGCTTCTCCGCCATCGGCACGGTCGCGACGTCGATATCACGAAGGTCCGGGATGTAGCGGGTTACGATGGACTCCATGACCGTCTTGTTGATGACAGAACCTGTGGCGATGCTGACCTTCGTCTTTCCGGACTCTATGTCCTGCCCGACCGAAATCCGAGGCTCCTCAAGGCCGGCGGCCGTAAGGTCTGCGCTCAGTGAATTGACGGCCGAGGAGTCGAGCTTGCTGTCTGTTATGATGTCCATCCATGTGCCGCCCTTGAAGTCCATGCCCAGCTGGATTCCGTTCAGCAATGTGAAGGCCATCAGAAGCGCGGTGGCGACAAGCGGTATAGCCATCAGGACCTTGTAGTTGACGCGACGCGCCAGCCCGGTGTACAGATGGTCGAACATGCCTATTCATTGGGATATGATGCTTAAAAACAGTCAGCCGGCGCGCATTTTCAACCGCCTCGATTTATATCCGGCCATTCCCATGAAGTTACGCCATGTTCAAAAAAGCGGTCGTCGGCGGGACGTTCGACAGGATGCACGCGGGCCACCAGAAGATAATCACCACGGCCTTCGGCGTAGCCCGGTCCGTAGCCATAGGCCTGACGTCGGACGAGTTCGCAAACCGCTTCCGCTCGTCCCAGACAACGCCCTACGGCAGGAGGAAGCAGGCGGTCGAGGAATACGCCAAAACGTTCGGAAAACCCTACAATGTCGTTGAGATAAGCGACAGCTACGGCGTCGCGACCATAGACCCGGACATAGACTGCATCATAGTCAGCGAGGAAACGCTCCTGCGGGCCGAGGAGATAAACGCAATCAGGTTCAAAAAACAAATACCCAAGCTTACAATAGTCGTAATACCGATACTGCTCGCGCAGGACGGCGGCCCTATATCCAGCGAGCGCATCCTGAAAAAAGAGATAGACGCCGGCGGAAAACTGGTCAGGAAGTGAGATGAAATTCAACCAGAAATCCTGCGAGATTCTGAAAACATTTGACAATGGGAAAAACATTCTGAAAACAATCCTTGAACTGCCGGAAGGGACGGCAACAGTCTATGACATCGGAGTGCGCTCCAGGCTGACCGACAAGGAAGGCATGCAATCCGGCGTGATAGCGGCTAAAGCATCGACAGGAAGCCTTGCAGACGTAAGGATAGTCGGGGATAAAGTAGAGGTCTCAATCCCAGGCCAGGTCGCGCTCGCAACACTAGGCTGCCAGATGGCAGGCTGGGCGATAAAAACCGACAGCGGCTGCATGATGGCAAGCGGGCCGGGAAGGATACTCGCCCGAAAGCCGAAAACAACCTTTGAGAAGATAGGATACGACGAGCAGTCATCCCAGGCCGCATTAATCCTGGAGGCTGGCACACTCCCGGACGCGCAGACATGCCAGTACATCCTCGAAAAGACAAAAGCCAATGAAGCCGTGCTCGCCGTATTTCCCGGCGATTCGGCCGCAGGCCTTGTGAACGTCCTTGCAAGAGTCGTAGAACTCGCAGTCTACAGGCTGGACTACCTCGGCTACGACGTCAATAACATACTGTCGGCCGAGGGGAGCGTGAAAATCCCAAAGGAAAAGGGAATGTGCGAGGCCAACGACGCAGTAATATATAATAGTAAAGTAAAACTGGAAGTAAAGGAGTGGGACGAGCGCCTGACACAAAAATGCACGTCAAAAGCGGCCGCATGCCACGGAAAAAAATTCAAGGAAATATACCAGCAAGCAGGATGCGACTTCTACAAGATAGACAACGCGATATACGCGCCCGCGGAAGTGGAAGTGAAAGTCAGATAATTTTTCCGGTATTTATCTAAGCTGATTAGCCGGAATAATCAAAATTCAGGTCTTTATTACCAGTCGGCTTGTGATTTCCTTGTGTTGGGTTCGTATACCGCCATCATTCCCCTCGGGGGCAATAGTCATAACCAGTAGAGGGTATGCGCTATCGCCCGGCAGGATGATTGTTGCGATGGCAAAACATCTAAGGCCGTAGAAAGTCATCTTCAGCTCGAATGATTGGGAAGGTGTACCTCTTATGTTTTCAGGATAGTCGGTCAAATAGGTCATAGAGTTATCTGTCTGGTATTTAACCCTCATCCCATCAATGAAAGTGTTCCAATATACCTTGGAAATCTTGGATGGGAAAGGCCTAACAGAAGTTATTATGTTTGTTTTAGAGTTTTCCAATTGGTAGTCTTCCCCTTTTTTCCTTAGCTCAAAGTCGCCGCTATAGTTCAATACCATGTTGGAGTCAGGTACTTCAAATAACGTGTAATCCCCGTAATTTGCCGCGCCCTTGACTTGTTCAAATCCGAAGAGGGCGTCGCCAAACAAGGAAACAAACCCGGATAACAGCATCAAGAGCATGAATCCCAGTATGAACAGCACCATGACAGCGCCATACAGCTTCTTTTCACGCAGGTTATTGGGAATCCTGCTGGCCTTGTACTCTTTATAGACGCCGTAAAATATGAACACCACGCCTAAACCAATAAAACCCTCGCGCGTGATGGCGAAAACGACAATGCTGATAATCTGGTAGACTACCAGCAGTAGGTAAGCGATGGCGTACCTCCGCCAGATGCCGTATAAGAACAAAGCCAGCAGTAACGTGTCCAGCAAAGAGAATATGGTTTTGGTTGCTGCAATGTATATAGTGAACAGCATCGTTATAAACAAAACAGCTATGATAAGGCCGTTATACTCGCTTTCTTTTTTAGCGTCCTTCTTTGCTTTAGGCGATTCTGCTTTTTCTTTCTTCCAGCAGTATAGTGAGATAATCCCCAACACAATCGCAGCAGCACCGACCATCATTGTGATGCCGCCCACCTCTGTATCCCCGATATACCAGTATAAACCTGCAAGAACAAGCAATACGCCGACTAGCAACCCCCCAAACCCAAAAATCATGTTGCTAGAAACCATTGAAAGACTATTTAGAGACAAATTAAATAAAACAATGCCATCACATCAGTCCCGGCATCGCCAGTCCTTTTATTTCCGAACTCATTGGGTAGGACATTATTGCCGGCCTGCGTGTTCTTTTATCGTGCTTTCCAATATCTGCTCATGAAGTTCATTCTCGTCCGTCATGCCGAGACCACGGCGAACACGAAGAGGGTTATTTTAGGCGGCAGGGAGGGCGGCGTGCTTTCCGAGCGCGGGGTCAGGCAGGCAAAGGCCGTCGCCAAACGGCTTGCCAAGGAAAAAATCTTGGAAGTGTACTGCAGCGCCGCAAACCGGGCCGTTCAGACGTGCGAGCTGATAGCGGGCGGGCGAACTTGCAAAACGCATTACTGCGAGGAGCTGAGGGAGATTGACATGGGCGAGCTCGCAGGCTTAAGCCATGAAGAAGCCGAAGAGAAATACCCTATGATTTTCAAGGACATATTCATTCGGCCTGACAAGAAGATTCCCGGCGGGGAGAGCATCCTTGACGTCCAAAAGAGGGCGATGCCGCTTATTGAAAGGCTCGCGGAAAAACCTGAGAATCCTACAATCCTTGCAGTCGGCCATAACATCGTCAACCGCGTCATCATCGCGTCGCTCATAGGCCTTCCGTTCGAATGCGGCAAGAACGTCAAGCAGAAGAACGCGTGCATCAGCCTTCTTGACGTGAAGCCGGGCTTCGCGCAGCTTTACTCGCTTGACAATTCGTTGCATTCGATAAGGTGATTTCAGGTGGACAGGGGCAATACTGGTAAAATAGACCTTAGGGCGATAGCCAAAAAGGCTATGGAGCAGTACGGTTTTGAGCCGTTCTTCCCGAAGCAGGTGGTTGCGGAAGTCGGCGCGCTCGACGAAGGAAGGCTTTTGGATGAAGGGCGCCCCGGCATCAGGGACTATCGTACGCTCCTATGGTCGTCAATAGACAACGACGATACGATGGACCTTGACCAGCTGGAATACTGCGAGCGACTGCCCGGCGGCGTAATCAACGTGAAGGTCGCAATTGCCGACGTCGACTCCTGCGTCCCGAAAACGTCACTGACTGACTTGCACGCAGCCAAAAACGGCACATCGGTCTATACCGGCGTTGAAACGTTCCCAATGCTGCCCGACCGCCTGTCAACAAACCTGACGTCGCTTGCGGCCGGCAGGGACAGGCCGGCTATAGTCGCCGAATTCGGCGTCCATCCTGACGGGAGCATAAGCGATGGAAGCGTATGCCGCGCGCTCGTCCAAAACAAGGCAAAGCTGGTGTATGAAACGATTGGCGACTGGTTTGAGGGGAAATCCGGCGTACCGCAGTCTGTCATGAACACTGCCGGGCTTGAAGAGCAGCTGCGCCTGCAGGACGAGGCCGCGCGGCGCCTGAGGGACTTCAGGATGGAGCAGGGGGCGCTTGAACTAGACACCATAGAAGCAAGGACGGTCGCGCACGGAGGGGAAGTGAGCGATCTTGTTGTGGTAAGGAAGAACCAAGCCCGCTATATCATCGAGAATTTCATGATTGCGGCGAACGTCACGATGATGGGATTTTTGGAAAAAGCGAAAGTTCCGGCGATACAGCGAATCGTCCGCACGCCCAAAAACTGGGAGGGCATAATCGAGGCGGCCGCCGCATTCAATGAGACTCTCCCGCGACAGCCGAGCCAAAAAGCGCTCTCGCAATTCCTCATCAGGCGAAAAGAAGCAGACCCGGAGCGCTTCCCGGACCTTTCGCTCGCGATAGTCAAACTCCTCGGACCCGGCGAATACGTCATGCTCGAGCCCGGCATCAAGGGGCTCGGCCATTTCGGCCTCGCTGTCGCGGACTACACCCACGCGACCGCCCCGAACAGGCGCTACGTCGACCTGATACTCCAGAGGTTAGTGAAGTCTGTCCTTGACGGCAAAATGAGCCCTTATGACAGAAAAGAACTCACAGACCTTTCGTCATGGTGCACGGGCCGTGACAAGGCATCGCAGAAAGTGGAGCGGCTTATGCGAAAAGCCGCGGCTGCCGTGCTACTGGCCGGCCGCGTCGGCGACTCATTCGACGCCATCATCACAGGCTCTTCGAACAAAGGGACTTATGCGAGGATTATATCGCCCCCGGTCGAGGGCAGGGTCATACGCGGCGGGGAAGGCGCCGGCGTAGGCCGCAAAGTCCGCGTCCGACTGGTTAACATGGACCCGCAGAAAGGATACATAGACTTCGAAATGACGGCCGGCCAGGCTAAGAAAAGATAAAACCTAAAAAGACATCCGTCAGAAGCCCTGCCGTAATGCCATAAGCCGGCAGTATAATAATCGTCTATTCCAATGAGGTGATATGCCACCCATGGCCCCCGTGTTAGGATATGGGGAAGACCTTCTTTTAACTTTCACCGTTGCCTACAACCCGGGATTTCTCAAACCCAACAAGAGGACGGCATATCTGACAAACAGCAGGCTGATACTGCAGGCTAAACCTTATGTGTCCATCCCGTTTTCATCAATAACAGGCTTAAAGCTTTCGGACTGGGGGGACAAGGTCAAGATGATAGAGATGTATTACGGCCAGAAGGCGAAGTTTTATGTGGTGCATGCCGGGCGCAGCAATAATGAAAAAACCGGATTGCTTTTTGGCTGGCTTAGGGAGGCACAGGGAAAGCCGGAGATGCCAAAGGGTGTTGTGTACGAGGTAAAACACGCCTCAAATGACTTTTATAACAAATATTCGGTTTTCGGCCATGGCTTTGACATGTCAAACCGGTACGCATATCTGGCAGTAGGGATATTCGTAATAGGCAAGGCTTTGGGCGGGGATATCGGAGGCGGCATTGCCTTGAGTGTGAGTGAATTCATAATGGGTGTTGGAAGCAGTACTGATATTTCACCGGCCAAGAGAGGGGCCTTGATAGTCGTGGTAATAACACTTGGTATTATTGTCGCCCTCATAATTGCCGAGATTATCAGGATTTGGTTTTATCTTGGAAGAATTGTAATGAAGATCGTTTTTCAGTATCTTGAAGAAGTCGTCCCGAAAATAGTGTTTAAGTTGTATGACATGTGGGTTAATTAGACAGCTGAGAGAACACAAATTTAAAAAAAAGTTGTTCCTGCAAAGGTCGTTTTTTCGGCCTTTGCAGGCTTTTGCCGGATTTTAGTAGTCTCCCATCCCGCCCATTCCGCCCGGAGGCATTGAGGGGCCGGATTTTTTCGACGACGCGATGACGTCATCGATTCTTAAAATCATCTGGGCTGCTTCGCTTGCGCTCTTTATGGCCTGGACTTTTATCTTCAGGGGCTCGATGATGCCTTTCTTCCACATGTCCTCGATTCTGGCCTCGATGACTGCGACGCCCATGTCCTTGCCTTTCTTCTCGTGGTCGGCGCGCAGTTTCACGAGCGTGTCGATTGCGTCCATGCCCGCGCTTTCGGCGAGCGTCCTTGGTATGATTTCAAGGGAGTCGGCGAATGCGCTGACGGCCAGTTGTTCGCGGCCGCTGATGCTTTCCGCGTATTTGCGTATCTGGTGGGACAGTTCGATTTCGCAGGCTCCTCCGCCGGCGACCGCGCTGCCCATCTCGAGCGCCGCTGCGACGCCGCCTACTGCGTCAGTGACCGCGCGTTCGACTTCGTCGACCACGTGCTCGGTCCCGCCCCTGACGAGGATGCTGACCGCCTTCGGGTTCTTGCAGCCTGAGACGAATATCATCTCGTCGCCTGATATCTTCCTTTCCTCGACGGTCTTGGCGTGGCCCATGTCGCCCTTGGACAGTTCCTTGATGTTTGACACGATTCGCCCGCCCGTCGCCTTGGCCAGGCGCTTCATGTTGGATTCGGAGACGTTCTTGACCGCGAAGACGCCCGCCTTGGAGAGGTAGTGGATGACCATGTCGTCCATGCCCTTCTGGCAGAATACCACGGTCGCGCCTGACGCCGAGATTGCGTCTGCCTTTTCCTTGAGGATTTTTTCCTCCTGCTGCGTGAAGGAGACCAGCTGGTCAGCGGACGTTATGCGTATCTTCGCGTCGGTCTCGGTCTTTTTGATTTCGAGGGCCGCGTCGATTAGCAGTATCTTCGGGCTTTCGACCTTCTGCGGCATCGAGGAGGTCGCGCGCTCCTTGTCGAGCATGACGCCTTCGATGAGCTCGGAGTCGTGGATGCTCCCGCCCTGCTTCTTCTCAATCTGGATGTCGTCGCGGTCCACGGAGTATTTCGTCCCGTCGGCCTCTGCGACGCGCTTGACGGCCTTGACGCAAAGGTTTGAAAGCGATTCCTTGGCCGATTCGGCCCCTTTCCCGGTCATCGCGGTCTCTGAGATTCTCCTGAGGAGCTGTTCGTCTTCGAGAGATAAAGTATTCCCGATTTTGTGGAGTATATCCTGTGATTTTTC
>JAQTQS010000027.1 GCA_028712125.1 Candidatus Altarchaeota archaeon | reverse complement strand
CAAAAAACTGGAAACGGAAATGCAGAACGACGCAAAAGAAAAAGCCGAACACACCATGCTCGTAGACCTCGGCAGAAACGACATCGGCCGAATCGCACAGGCCGGAACGGTAAAGGTGAAAAAGTTCATGCAGGTCGAAAAATACTCCCACGTCCAGCACATGGTTTCGGAAGTAACGGGAAAGCTAAAACCCGGCCTCGACTGCTACGACGCATTGAAAAGCATATTCCCCGCAGGCACGGTCTCAGGCGCGCCGAAAGTAAGGGCGATGGAAATCATAGACGAGCTGGAGCCGGAAAAACGGGGGATATACGCCGGCTGCATCGGATACTTCTCATTCAACGGAAACATGGACACGGCCATAGCGATACGCACGATAATATTCCAGGACAACAAGGCCTACTTCCAGGCCGGCGCAGGCATAGTCGCAGACTCAAAACCGGAACACGAATACAAGGAAACACTGAAAAAAGCCGGGGCGCTATTGAAAGCATTGGAAACAAGCCCGATTCATACTTAGTCCTGGGGAGCCTTCCCCGGCTTACTGCACTTTTCTTGCTCTAACCGGTAATTCCTTAACATCCGGCATCGTTTGATTGGCTGCATGCAGCTTTTTGGCACCATCCAACAACATGTTAGCGTCAACCCTGTCGTCATGCACTGGAACAAGCTTAGGCAACACATTCTCAAACACCCGCCTGAAAAAATCATTCGCCCTTAGGGTCTCAGATACGTTGAGAGTGCGATCGCCCCTGTTGACAATAGCCCCCCTACTACCTCCCAAACCTGTCATAGCGAAGAGCTTTTCCACTCCCGAAAGTCCAAGCGACGTCTGAGCTTTCGGTGAGACATCCATCTCAATCATGAACCGGGTTTTAGGATCCCCAACACCATTCGTAACAAAGCTCATGGCCATCTGGCCGGCTGTCGTACCCAGCTTAGTCTCCCAGACATGCTCACCCGTCTTGTTGCCGGTATAGTCGATAATGACGTCTTTAACTGCCGCAAGCTCGCCAAGGGCCGTCCCATACGAATCAGTCTGCGCCTGCGCCGGTTTAAAAGTCATATGCGTTCTCCCATTAGAAATGAGGGAGGTTAGGTATATAAACCACAATAGGCCGCACACGACATGCGGCGTTATTTTTTAACTGATAGGCCAATAATCTTAGACTATGGCCAAACTTAAGATTGCGGTCCTGGGCGCAACCGGGATGGTGGGCCAGCGATTCATCGCGGGCTTGCAGAATCACCCTTATTTCGAATTGGGCGTCCTTGCGGCCTCCGAGCGAAGCGTTGGCAAGCGCTACGCCGAGGCTGCGAAGTGGTATATAGAGGGCGACATCCCCAAGGACGTCGCTTCCATGCGCGTCGAGCTCATCGATAAGAAGGTCATCAGGGATTATGGCATAGACCTTGCGTTCAGCGCGATACCTGCCGAGATTGCGCGCGAGGTCGAAGGCAGCTTCGCACAGGAAATCCCGGTTTTCAGCAACACAAAGACCTACCGGATGGACGACGACGTCCCGCTCATGATACCGGAGATAAATCCCGGGCACTTCGACCTGATTAAAGCACAGCAGAAGAAGCGCGGCTGGAAAGGCTACATAATAACCAACCCGAACTGCACTACAGTCGGATTTGCACTGCCGCTAAAGCCCATATACGACGCCTTGGGCGTAGACTGGGTCACACTGACCTCAATGCAGGCGCTAAGCGGCGCAGGCTACGAAGGAGTGCCGTCAATGGCGATAGTCGATAACATAATCCCTTACATAGGAGGAGAAGAGGAGAAGTGCGAGCTCGAACCGTTGAAGATACTCGGCAGCATCAGCGCCGGCAAAGTCAAAAACGCGGACTTCAAGGTCATCGCGTCATGCAACCGCGTCGCAGTCCTCGACGGCCACATGATATCAACAGTCGTCGGGACCAAAAAGGACTTCACCGTCGAAGACGTAAAGGAAATCTTCCGAAAGTTCAAGGGCGAACCCCAGAAGATGAAACTCCCTACAGCGCCAGACCCCGCGATAATAGTGCGCGACGAAGACGACCGGCCGCAGCCAAGGCGCGACAGGAACGCGGGCGGAGGCATGGCAGTCACAGTAGGCAGAATAATGAAAAAACAGGAGCGTGTGCTCCGGTTCACATCCCTCAGCCACAACACCATACGCGGCGCTGCAGGAGCAAGCATACTAAACGCGGAACTAGCATATAAAAAGAAGCTATTGTAAGAACGTGGACGGCATCCGGAAACTCGAGCTCGCGGCCTTCACATCAGGCGCCTCGGTAATGGTCGTGGAGATACTTGGTTCAAGACTGCTCGCCCCCTATTTCGGCTCCTCGACATACGTATGGTCCGCCCTCATAGGCGTCATCCTCGCAAGCCTGAGCATAGGCTACTACCTCGGCGGAAAAGAAGCCGACAAAAACCCCTCAGAGAAGAAGCTGTCGACGATAATGCTCTCATCCGCAGTCCTGGTGTCGGCCATACCCTTCATCGCGCCATATATCGCCGGGCTGGCAATGCTGACCGGATACCGCATAGGCCCGCTGTTCTACGCCACGATAGTCTTTTCCATCCCGAACGTACTGATGGGGATGGTGCCACCCTACACGATAAAGCTCGCTGCAGGAAATCTCGGCAAGATAGGGTCGGTGGCAGGAGACCTGTATGCCATGTCGACCGTGGGCAGCATCGCAGGGACGCTCCTCTGCGGCTTCGTACTGGTACCGCTGATGCCGATAACCGCCATATTCATCGGGGTTGCTGCCGCGCTCTTGATTGCGGGAATACTGGTCGGAAGACCATCGAAATACATCATATTGTTCTGCATCGCAGCGTCGCTTATCGTGGCATTCAGCGCTCGGACCAGCGGCAGCGAGAACGACATACTGTACAAGGACAAGAACGTGCTGTACGACAAATACTCGCCATACCAGAGGATAGTGGTCTACGACGACCCAAGAGGCATGACAAGGACGATGAGGCTCGACGTCTCCTTTTCAGGGGTGGTCAAACTCAGGAACAACCTGACCGCCGGCTATTACGCGAACTACTACGAACTACCGTTCGTATTCAGGCCCAACACAACCACCGTCTACATGGCAGGCGAGGGCACGGGAATAGGCGCCAAACAGATAAAGATAAGCCACCCGAAAGCCGAAGTCCTGATAACGGAAATCGACGAGGAAGTCCGAATCGCGGCAGCCAGGTTTTTCAACATACAGGAAGGAAACGGCCTGTCGGTGGAAATCGGCGACAGCCGGCAGCTGCTAAAACAATCCGAAAGGACATATGACCTCGTCATAATCGACGTGTTCACATCCATGTTCTCAATACCCACGCACTTCACGACAGCAGAATTTTACGGCGAGGCCAAATCCCGCCTCACGCCAGGCGGCATCTTAGAGATAAACATAATATCGACACTGGACGAGGACGCGCTATTCCTGAAATCGCTGTGCAGGACGGTAGGCTCGAAATTCCCCCACGTCTACCTTTACCGCGTTGCAGGCTCGGCGCAAAGAACGCAACTACAAAACGTCATCCTGCTCGCATCTGAAAACCCCCTGGAACTCTCGCCGGACGCCAAAATAGGAGAATACGAAACCCAGCTATTCGACGAAAAACAACTAACCGGCATGCTGAACCACCGGATAGAAGACTTCAACTGCTCTGACGGGATGCTCCTGACAGACGACTACTCGCCGACTGACTATCTGATAGAACCGCTGATGGACAGGGTATTCCATTAAAGGGACAAGCATTCCAAGGTTACCGGGGGGAAACCATCCGGTATATAAAAACCCCTGCCATATACATAGCCATGAAAACACGAAACATACTGCTTGCCACACTCATGGTATCAATGCTTTCAGCATCAATGAACTCCCAAACCAACCCGACAATAACAATAATAACCAACTCCATAGACCTGCCGCTGGCACAGGGATACATAGAAACTTATAAAACCGCAGGATACATCGTCCAGACAATAACCGCAAAACAGCTCCCGGAACACCAAAACGACCCCACGATACTCATACTCGGCGGCCAAAACGCGCCCGAAGGCATAGGCGAAATAACAGGCAAAATAATGAACGAACGCGAAAAACAACAGGCAATCTCCCGGCCCGATGCCAGCGTGCTCGTAAACGCACCCAATTACTGGACTGAAAAACAGCGCGTCCTAATCTTCGCAGGCTACGGGAAGGAACAGACGAGAAAACTGTTCGGCGACAGCCAAGGAGACCTCCTGAAGACCCTCAGATTCAACGACAACGCACTCCCGGAAAACACGACAACCGCCCCCACAGTAGAAGCACCACAGATAGACCCGACCCAGCCATACACCGAAATAGACGCACAACAAGCAAACGCGCTCATACAAACAACACCCGGCCTGACCATAATAGACGTACGAGGCGTGCCATTATACCAAGCAGGCCACATACCAGGTGCAATCAACCTGCCAGAAAGGGAATTCGAAAGCGCGCTAGGCACCATGGACAAACAGGCGACATACCTAATCTACTGCGGAGGAAACTCACAAAGCATCCGAGTATCAACCATAATGAGCCAAAACGGATACACCCGCATCTTTCGCCTAGTAGACGGATACATGGCCTGGAGAAAAGCAGGATACCCAAGAGCGAAATAGACAAGGCAGATTAACAGAAAAACAAGTTATTCCTGCTTTCCGGAGATGAATCCTGCACTCTCATTTATTCTTTTCATCCACCTCTGTGGGTTTCTCGTTTTTGGAGGTGATTATACCGGCGATAGACTTAATAAAACCCAGAATCAAAAGATAACGTCATACGATGGTTGAGGTAAGAAAAGTTAAACCAGCAGGGATAGAGAGAGATATTGCTGGTGGTTTATTGCGTATTGCTGCGGGGATGGCTTATCTTTTTGTGGGGGGTCTTTTGGCTGTTTTAATCCTTCATTATGGCATTGTTACAAAGAATATTTTGTTGGAGATGGCTGCAACAATTATTGGAATAATGCTTTTCATAATCGTATTTGGACGTGCATATGACCTATTGAAAAGAGGTTTTGACGGGATAGGTTAAAAATAATTTGTACTTAAATTAATCCTTCTGCACTCCGTCTAAACGCCTATTTTAAGTGCAAAGCTCGGATAAGCTAGCGCAAATGAAAGTTAAAAGTAGATATACAAAGAAAAGAAGACTCAAAGTTGTAAACAACCGCTCTGTATGGCTTATCGCTAGGAGTATATCAGATTTGTTAGGCTATTAGTATGGGTGGACTGAACATCTCGCCGAAGCTTGATGCGTACATCCCCCACCTATCAACCTCCTCTTGTAGGAGAGCCTATGATTGTCTCTTTTCGGGGGTCGTTTCAGGCCTAGATGCTTTCAGCCCTTACCGACCATAGCTTAGCTACCCGGCATTGCCCTATCGGACAACCGGTAGACCAGAGGCTACGAGCCATCGTTCCTCTCGTACTAGATGATTCTTCCCCTCAGACAACCCACACTTCCAGTAGATTCCGCCAAACTGTCTCGCGACGTTCTAAACCCAGCTCACGTATCCCTTTAATGGGCGAACAACCCCACCCTTGGCTGCTTCTGCACAGCCAGGATGGAATGAGCCGACAGCGAAGTAGCAAGCAGCGGGGTCGATGTGTACTCTTGCCCGCTACCACTCAGTTATCCCCGGGGTAGCTTTTCCATCAGCCCGAGCCCCCATTAAGAGGGGCTTCAGGGTTCGCTAGACTGGACTTTCGTCTCCATGTTTCTTGTTGGTCGAAACAAGGTCAGGCTGGCTTTTGGTCTTATCCTCAACACCGGATTTCTGACCCGGTTGAGCCAACCATTAGATACCGTCGATTGATTTTCAACGGTGTACCGCCCCAGTCGAACAGCCCGCCTCCAGGTGTCTCCTGAATAAACAGGATGAGTGTTGTAGTAAAAGAGGGTTGGTGTCTCACTTTCGACTATCCCCGACCCGAAAGCCGGGGCATAGCGTCTCCCAACTACTCTGCGCGACTCCCACCACAACACAACTGAAAGTTGCTGTAAAGCTCCACGGGGTCTTCGCGTCCCGCTGGAAGTCTCCGGCCTGTTCACCGGAACTGTAGCTTCACCGAGCCTCTGCTTGGGACACCGGGAATCTCGTTAGACCTTCGTGCAAGCCGCCAATTGAGCGGCAAGGTATTACGCTACCTTAAGAGGGTCATAGTTACCCCCGCCGTTTAGTGGTCCTTCGGCCCGTTGAACCGGGCTTTGAGATACCACCACTGGGCAGGTATCAGCCTCTATACAAATCCTTTCGAATTCGCAGAGACCTACGTTTTTATTAAACAGTCGGACTCCCCTTGTAATTGCAGCCTGTCCACTTCTGGGCAGGCACTCCTTATCCCTAAGTTACGGAGCTAAGTTGCCGACTTCCCTAAGCAGAGTTAATCTCGCCACACCTGAGTTTTTTCAACTAGGGGCACCTGTGTCAGTTCTCGGTACGAGCATGTGGAATCCTTGCGTCTTCCTTTTCACGGGCTCTTGGATTCGCCTGAATCCCCCATGAGGGAGACTCATCGCAGTTTACTCTGGTTCTCACTGTTACAGCACTCCCCAGCGTTATCCTGCTTGACGCCGGCGATGACCGGAGTCAGGATATCCTAAAGCGTCGGAAGAACGCCTTGTGTCACCACGCGTATCCACACGGTATCCGAATATTAACGGATTTCCCTTTCGGCTTGAGCTAATTAGGCATGCCTTAGGTTCGACTTACCCTCAACTGACGAACATTGTTGAGGAACCCTTGCCCTTCAGGCGTCAAGGATTCTCACCTTGATTTGCTATTACGACTAGCAGGATTCTTATTCTTGCTGGATCCATCCCGCCTCTAAGCGGAACTTCTGCTCCTGCAAGACACCTTCTTACTTCACGTTTCCGTGATTGTGGTTTCGGCAATATGCTTAGCCCTGTCCATTTTCAGGGCTCTAAATCTCAACGGGTGAGCTGTTACGCACTCCTTGGAGGGTAGCTGCTTCTAAGCTAACCTTCCCGCTGTCTCAGACCTAAAACGCCTTTTAATGACACTTAGCATACATTTAGGGGCCTTAACCACAAGCTGGGTTGTTTCCCTTACGGATGCCGAGCTTACCCCGGCAACCCATCTCTGACCTTCTACAGCGATAATGTGTTTGGAGTTTGACAGGACATTGAAGACTTTCATCTCCGGGATATCCAATCAGTGCTCTACCCCATTATCCGCCTCCAGTCAGGCTGGCCTGAGGGCCACTTCAGAAGGAACCCGCTATTAGCAGACGCGATTGGTATTTCGCCTCTATCCCCAGGTCACCCGAACAGGTTGAGCCTAGAACCGGTTACGGACTTCCATCCCATAGTCATGGGACTTCATCCTGCCCAGGGTTAGATCATCTGCCTTCGGGTCGCATCCACGTGATCGGTGGCACTTTCGCACCACACCCCTCACCCCTTGCGAGGTTGCGGGTTTTCGGTTTCCCTACTCCTTTCAGATCACCACGTAGATACACTCCCTGCCTCATGTTTCTAGACGAACGTATCGACCCCGAAAGGGCCGATACTTTCTATCACCATACAGTTTTAGGTTCTTTTCACAGCCCGTTAAGGCTCCTTTTCGGTATTCCCTCGCGGTACTAGTTCACTATCGGTCTTGGTTTGTATTTAGGGTTACCCCTTAATGGGGGGCGTCTTCACGAGCAAAATCTGATGCCCGTTATTCGCGAACACCTAAAAATCTTTTTGCATTACGGCTACGGGGCTTTCACCCTGTAAAGCGTCCCGTTTCAGGGAACTTCGCCTCACGCAACTAAGATTTTCAATAGGGTCGCACCACATCTATCCCGCATTTCTACGGGACATTCAGTTTGCCCTCACCAGCTTTCTATCGCCTTTACTTGCTGGATCACTATTGTTTTCTTTTCCTGCGGTTACTGAGATGTTTCCCTTCACCGCGTTCCTGTCCCCGAATGGGGACGATTAGGATTCCACTGGGTCTATGGCCGCATGCGCCTCGCCAGTGATTTTCGCAGCTTGCCGCGTCCTTCATCAGCATTCTCAAGCCAAACCATCCCCTGTATGGCTAATTCTAATATACTCTCTGTGGCGAGCCATCAAAGCGTTGTTTACAACTTGAGTCGCCAGCGTGCGCCGGCGAATTGCATAAGCACCCCCCATTAAGAGGGCGCCAGCACCAATCCATGTCCCCTTGCGAGGACGATTGACGGTGATAATTTTTGTTGGAAAAACTCCAACTTGAAAGTGAATATTTTCATATGTGCTATCGAGCCGAAGGCGAAGATAGCACTTGTTCTTTCTTTTTCCCGAGGCTTTTTCTTTCTTCGCAAGAAAGAAAAAGGCTCTTGGACTCGTCGGGATTCGAACCCGAGGCCTTCCGCGTGCAAGGCGGACGATCTACCGGACTGATCTACGAGCCCTAATAAGTGCAGGAACCTACGGTTCCCGCCCTTATCAACCCTACCTTCCCTTTTTACTGGCGGGTTCGGCTTCTGACCGGAAGTCCGTCTCCTGCAGCGGTGTTTGTGTATGATTATGGAAATTGACCCTTAGTGTAAACCGACGGAATACGAACGTTCCCGAAAGATTGGGAAATTCGTGGAGGTGATCCAGCCGCAGATTCCCCTACGGCTACCTTGTTACGACTTAACCCCTCTTGCAAACCTGGAACTCGAATCCACCAGATGATGGAGCCTCATTCTAAGCTTACTCGATTGGTTTGACGGGCGGTGTGTGCAAGGAGCAGGGACATATTCACCGCTAGATGGTAACCAGCGATTACTAGGGATTTCAGCTTCACGAGGGTGAGTTACAACCCTCGATCCGAACTAAGACATAATTTAAGGGATTGGCTTCACCTTTCGGTGTTGCAACCCGTTGTTTATGCCATTGTATGCCGCGTGTAACCCAAGAGATTCGGAGCATACGGACCTACCGTCGCCCGCACCTTCCTCTGATTTATCACCAGCAGTCCCCTTATAGTGCGCTCAGAGTCTCCTCCAAGCTTGCAAATAAGGGCACGGGTCTCGCTCGTTAACGGACTTAACCGTACGCTTCACAGTACGAGCTGACGACGGCCATGCACTACCTCTCAGCTTGTTTGGCAAGCCCTTTAGACTGGCCTTCATTCTGCTGTCGCCCTTGGTGAGTTGCCCGGCGTTGTATCCAATTGAACCGCAGCATCCACCCCTTGTGGTGCTCCCCCGCCAATTCCTTTAAGTTTCAGCCTTGCGACCGTACTTCCCAGATGGCAGACTTAACGGTTTCCCTTCAGCACCCCCGGAACCCGAGGTTTCGGGGACACTCAGTCTGCATCGTTTACGGCTAGGACTACCCGGGTATCTAATCCGGTTTGCTCCCCTAGCTCTCGTTCCTCATCGTCGGGCTCGTTCTAGTATGACGCCTACGCTACTGGTGGTCTTCCTAGGATTATAGCATTTCACCGCTACCCGAGGAATACCTCATACCTCTCCCGACCCCAAGCCGTGTAGTATTCCCTGCACGCCCCCCGGTTAAGCCGGAGGATTTCACAGGGAACTTGCACAACCGACTACGGACGCTTTAAACCCAATAAACGTGGGCACAACTTGAGCTGCTGGTGTTACCGCGGAGGCTGGCACCAGTCTTACCCAGCCCTTATTCGTACGACTTTTTAGGTCATACAAAAGGCCCGTTTGTAACGGGTCATTTAGGGTCCCCCCGTCATCCTTTCGGACATTGCGGAGTTTTCGCGACTGCTGCGTTCCGTAGAACCTGGATCTTTGTCTCAGTATCCATCTCCCGGCTCCTACTCTCATAGCCGGTACGGATCAAAGGTACGGTGGGCCGTTACCCCGCCGTCAGCCTAATCCGCCGCAGACCCGTCTTATGGCGACACCATTCGGCATTAGATCAGCGCCTTTTTGATTGCCTTCATTCCAGAGCTGGAAATCTATGGCGTATTAGCCTCAGTTTCCCGAGGTTGTCCGCCTCCATAAGGTAGGTTGTCCACGTGTTACTGAGCTGTTTGCCTCCCGCCCTTGCCGAGCGGGATGACATGCATGTCTTAGTCGGACCCTAATAGCAGTGCCCTCGAGCAGGATCGACTCGAGTTAATTGGTCGCATTGTATTGGAATTGTCAGTTTGCACTAAGTATGGCCTTCCATGTGTTCTCTTCAGGTAAGCCCCTGCGGGGCGAGCCCTCATGATTGCTTCACGGCAGTGCAGACTTTTCACATGGTGTCCTCCAAGTCAGAACTGTGCTGTGAAGCGGTTTTCAGGTCGGCACGGTCGTTTGGCACACCCCAACTGACTGTGCGTCATGCCGTCATATAATGAGCTTAAATGCTCTTAGGCATATCTATTAGCATGTCTGTCTTTATAAATATTAATTAAGCCTGTCGGCGCGTTCGGCTGCGTACAGCCCGGGTTATATATTGAGTGTTTAGGTTTTTAATCGCTGAGCGTGTTTTTAATCCGTATGCCCATTATTATCCTTGAGGGTTTGTGTGATGGATATAGAGCGCGCTTCGCTGGCTGATGTCGAGCAGATTAAGACGTTGATTGACTTTTATGCCGGGAATGGGAAGATGCTCCCCCGGAGTTTGAGCGAGATTTACGAGCACATACGCGATTTTTTCGTTGCGCGGGACAAGCGCCTTGTTGCCGGCTGCTGCGCAGTCCACGTTTCATGGAGCGACCTTGCAGAGGTTCGCTCCCTTGCAGTAGACCCGCGGTATGCCAATCGCGGAGTCGGCAGCGCGCTGGTAGACGCCTGCATAGCTGACGCGCGAAAGATTGGCGTGAAGCTCGTTTTCACGCTGACCAACGAGCCTGATTTTTTCGAGAAGCAGGGGTTCAAGCGTATTGCGAAGACCGACCTCCCAATGAAAATCTGGGGCGAATGCATCCACTGCAATAAATACCCGAACTGTGACGAGGAAGCTCTCGTGTATAAAGTAAAGTAGCATGCAGATAACTATCCGCAATACCTTTTGTTACACCAGACAATAATATGTATCTCTGTTAACCCGTGTGCCCGAAGGTTACAAAAAAAGACTGTGCGGCCAAGAGTCGCTTGTGCTTAAAGCAAATTAATAGGTAAATAACTATTAATTGCAGCTTACAGGATCGGTTTTAGGGTTGCAATTAGACGGGCAATCTCTATCTTTACTGGCTTTTGGCTGGAGTATAATACAGTAAGATTCTGGCGTTCCTGGATTTTTACACATGGGTATTTGAGTTTGTTTGTAAATCGCACTCTCGTAGCAATATAACCTTACAACAGTTGTCCCGCATGAGTAGGGTTGGTCGGTGCAGATTATTTTTAGTGTCGTTGTTGTTGTGGTCGGTTCTGTTGTGGTTATGAGTCTTGTTGTTGTTTGTTTGGTTGTCGTGGTAGCTTGGGTTGTTGTCGTCGTTGTCGTGACTTCGTCCTTGTCGCATATCCCGTTGGAGTTCTGGTCTTTGCAGCAGTCCCCGCCAACCTGGATGTAGGGCGGGCTGCATAGAGGCGGTTTTGTAGTGGTCGTGGTCGTGGTTGTCTGGCTTCCGCCTGTTATCTTCTGGATGATGCTTTTTATGAAGTCGATGATTCGGTCTATGATGCCCTTGGACGCCTCCTTTGCGGTAGCCTGGGCTGCCATCAACAGCAGTGCAGCTATCGCGAGTACTGCCAGGTGGTTTTTTCTCATTGCTATTTACTATTGTTGGGGTTTTATTTAAATGTATGCAGGTTTATTTTTGTAGGCTTTCGGCAAGGTTAAAAAGGGGCAGGACCAATTAGGTTATTGCTATGGAATCCGGAAGCTCTGGCGGAAAAGACGAAAGTTACGTCTTTTTCTCTCTTATCAATGCTGTCATGATTGTCCTTTCGAACGTTGCGTTCGAGCAGTACGCGCTCTACAAGCTGGAGGGCGACCGCATACAGCAGTCGATTGACGGCCTTGGCGGCGATTATTCCAAGTCGTTGATGATTGAGGCGATTATCGAGATGAAGAACTCGCTGTCCATATCTCAGGTGGTCTTATTGTCCCAGCGCAGCGTGATGGAGTCGGTTGATTATGTTATCGCGCGCGAGCACGGCCTTGGGAATCTTTCCAGGGAGGAGGCGCTGGACTTGATTTCGCGCAATATGCGGCTGGAGGAGCTGATGCGGGAGGTCGCGAACACTTCCTCGTATGTGTCTGTTACCGGGCCTAACCTGCCCGAGTACGACCGGCAGGTGGCGGGTGAGATTGCCGTTCTGGAGGCTCGTAGGGATGAGACGAACGTTAATGGCGGTATTGTGTGGGATGCCGGGCTTATTTTGGTGATTAACGTCCTTGTGCTGACGTTGTATTCATTGTACTTGTCGCAGTTTAGGGTGTCGGATGATGCCGAGCAGCGGTGTATAAGGCTTATGAAAATCGCAAGCACGCTGCAGATGGTGGCGGGTTTGATTGTTATTTTCGGCAGCTTCACGGGGCTCGTGCGCTCAAACAACTGGCTGGCTGTGATGAACCTCCTGCTCCTCGCCGCAGTCGGCCTGACTGTGCTACAGACCGGGACGCATGTTATTAATGCTCGCAGGAAGGCGAGGGGGGTGAAGGAGGAAGAGGTGGAGGGGGCGTAAATCCCACGTTGATTGGAGTCCGATTGTGCTTTTTTCTATTTATTTTATCCTCGGTGAATAGCTTATTAACCTATGGTTGAGGTGTGTTGGCATGGTATTTTTATGGATTGTGTCGGGTTTGATTGCGCTTGTGGTCCTTGCTTTTTTTAGCATTAGGATTATCCCACCAACCCATCGCGGGCTGGTGGAGCGGTTGGGCAAGTATGACAGGTTTGCAGAACCCGGGCTTAACCTGCTTATTCCGTTCATAGAGAGCATGAGGACGGTCAATATTACCGAGCAGATGGTCGAGGCTGAGCCGCAGGAGATTATTACCCAGGACAACCTGAACGCCCAGGTCGACGCCCAGGTGTACTTCAAGGTGAAACTGGACGAGGGGAGCGTCAAAAAGTCGCAGTATAGCGTGAACGACTATTATGTCCAGATTGTCGCGCTGGCTAGGACAACGCTTAGGGACATTATCGGAAAGCTTTCTTTCAGGGAGGTTAATAGCCAGCGTGAGAAGCTGAACAGCAAGCTCGCGCAGGAGCTTGGCGGCCAGACTGACGCTTGGGGTATCGAGGTCGTGAGAACCGAGTTGAAGGAGATTCAGCCGCCGGAAGACGTGCAGGAGACGATGAACAAGGTGCTCAAGGCCGAGAACGAGAGGATTGCGGCCAAGGACTTTGCGACTGCCAGGGAGACGGAGGCCGACGGTGTCAAGAGGGCGAGGATAAAGGAGGCTGAGGGTGTCAAGCAGTTTAAAATCCTGGAGGCGCAGGGCGAAGCAGAGGCGATACGCCTGGTGAATGATGCGGCCCGGAAGTACTTTGTCGGCAGCGCGCAGCTGCTCAAGAAACTCACGGTCACCGAAGCCGCATTGAAGGACAACGCAAAAGTCATAGTACCCTCCGGCAGCAGTCTTGTTAACTTGATTGGAAACCTTAGCGGCATAGTGCCTGAAAAGAAAGCCGCTGAAGAACAGCCGATAAAAGGAGGCATCGAGGAAATCGTTTCCAGCATGAAGGCAAAAAGCACAACAGCCAAAAAGAAGGAAGAAAAAGACTACGAAACCGAATTCATCGAAGAAACCAACGCATCGCTGAAAGAAGAAGAGACGGGCGGATAGTAGGATATCAATAAAGCTATCCGCTTAGTTCTTTCGACCTTTTCGTCGCTGCGGCTACCGCGTGTTTGAATGCTTCTGCTGCTTTTTTTTCTTCCAGTTTTTTCATGCCTTCTATTGTCGTCCCGCCTGGGCTGCAGACGTCGTCTATGAGCTGCTGGGGTGTTTTGCCCATCGTTAGTATCATTTCGGCCGCTCCTTTCGCGGTTTGGGCTGCGAGTCTTAGGGCCGTTTCCGGGGGCAGTCCTTCTTCGATGCCTGCTTCGGCGAGGGCTTTTACGACGAGGTATATGTAAGCGGGACCGCTGCCTGAAAGGCCGGTGGCCGCGTCCATGAGTTCTTCCGGGAGTTGTTCCGTGATGCCTAACGCGGAGAGCAGTCTTTTCACTTTCGCCGCGTCGCCGGCCGTTGCCTTGCGCCCTAGCGTGAAGGCGCACGCGCCGTGGTATGCGATGCATGGCGTGTTGGGCATGACGCGTATTACGCGGCCTTTGAGTTTTTGTTCGAGCATGCCGGTTGTTATGCCTGCGGCTATGGAGATGAATAGTTTTCCGCCGGAGTCGTCTTTTATCTCGTCGAGCAGTGCGGGAACGTCTTTCGGCTTGACCGCTATGATTATGGTTTTCGAGCGTCTGACGAGGTCTTTGTTGTTTTTTGCTAGCGTTATGCCTTGTTTTTTTAGGGCGGCCTGTTTTTCAGTGTGTTCGTCGTAGGCGATTATGCCGGTTTTTGAGAGCAGGCGGGCCTTGAGGAATCCTTGCATGAGCGCCATGCCCATGCGTCCTGTGCCGATGAAGCCTGTTTTTTCGCGCATATTTAATAATGCGTGTATAGAATATTAAGGATGGGTGCGCCGGCCGGGCGCTTTTGGCATCATGGATTGGGTCATAAACATTGTGATGGTGTTGCTGTCGTTTTTCGTCTCATCGGTGCCCATTTTGATGTACATCTGGTTTGTGTGGTGGCTTGACCATCATGACCGCGAGCCGCTTTTGCTGATTGCCGTCGCCTTCTTCTGGGGCGCCATTGCAAGCATCGCGATTTCACTGGTTTTTGAGGTGCTATTCGGCCTGCCGCTGCTGCTGTTCAGCGAGGACGTGCAGAAGGTTGCGAATTACGTCGTCCTTGCGCCGGTGATTGAGGAGCTGGCAAAGTCGGTCATACTCTTCGCTTTGTTCTTCCACCCGCGCTTCAACCGGATTCTCGACGGCGTCGTCTACGGCGCTGTCATCGGCTTCGGCTTCGCGGCGTCTGAGAACTTGATGTACTACGTCTCGACCTATTTCTCCCAGGGCGTGGGAATATGGGCAATCGTGGTGATACTGCGGACGATGTTCACATCAGTCGGCCATGCGGTTTTCACTTCTATCACCGGCTCAGGCGTGGCATTGATGAAGTTCTCAAGGCAGAGGTGGATGCGTTTTGTCTTCCCGCCTATGGCCCTTTTGACTGCGGTTGTGCTCCACAGCGTCTTCAACTTCGGTGCGGTGATGACCGAGCTTTCCAGCCTGCTGTTCTTCTTCATAAGCATAGTCATTGTGTTCTTCGGCCTTACGGTGGTCGGCATTGCCATGTTTTTGGGCCTGCATGACGAGGAGTCCTGCATCCACGAGCGGCTTGCGGAGGAGGTCCGGTCGGGCGTCGTCACAAGCGGCGAGTATGAGATAGTCCCTGGTTATCTAAGACGGAGGGCTGCATCGTTCCGTATACTAAGCCGGCATGGTTATGAAAAGTACCGTCTTTCGGCAAGGCTTTTCGATTATGAGCTTGACCTGGCTTTCACCAAGGATGAGATGGCGAAGGCCCCGGACGGCAGGCGTCAGAAGGACTTGCTCAAGCGGGTGAACGAGCTCAGGGACGCCGTGCGAAGAACGAGGGGCAATCTGGGCGATGCCGCAAGCATGCTAAAGTAGTATTTCACCAGTGGTCTTGAATCTTCCGGTGGATGTATTTCCGGGCTCTAGGGCCGACGTAGTCTTTCACCACCTGCCCGCTTCCCTCGAGAAGGTATTTATAGGTCGTGAGCCCTTGGAGTCCGACGGGCCCGCGGGCATGGTATTTGCCCGTGCTTATGCCGACTTCCGCGCCAAGGCCGTAGCGGTAGCCGTCTGCGAACCGGGTGGAGCAGTTGTGCATGACGCTCGCGCTGTCGACTTCCTGCATGAATCTTCTCGCGGTCTTTTTGTTGCCGGTTATTATTGTGTCGGTATGGTGGCTGCCGTATGCGTTGACATGCTCTATGGCTTCCTTAACGCCGGCCACGACCTTGATTGAGATGATTAAATCATTGTACTCGGTACGCCAGTCTTTCTCTGTCGCTTTCTTTACCACAAAGCCTGAAAGAATCCTATACGCCTTGGCGTCCACCCGCATTTCCACCCCGGACTGTGCGTAAGCATCGGCCATCATTGGCAGGAATTCCTTAGCTATCTTCTCGTCCACGAGCAGTGTCTCTATCGCATTGCAGACCGCAGGGTACTGGACTTTAGCGTCAAGGCAGACCTTCACGGCCATCTTCAAGTCGGCGTCGCGGTCGACATAAGCATGGCATATGCCTTCTGAATGCCCCATCACGGGAATCTTGGTATTGTCCTTTATGTACTCCACAAGATTCTTACCGCCTCTTGGTATGAGCAAGTCAATCAAACCGTCAAGCCTGAGCATCTCCTCCACGTCCTTCCGGCTTTCAGCCAGCTGAATCCAGCCGGCAGGCATGCCAGCACCCTCTGAAGCATCTCTTATAACTTTATAGAGAGCGCGGTTGGTATTAACCGCCTCGCTCCCGCCCTTCATGATGACCGAATTCCCGGACTTCAGGCAAAGGGACGCAATCTGAGGCACGACATCAGGCCGCGACTCGAATATGCAGCCGATAACGCCAATCGGCGCTGATACTTTGTATAACAAGAGCCCCCGGTCTAGCTCTGTCGCTTCAAGCGTTTTTCCGACAGGGTCTTCCAGCGACGCCACCGTGAGGGCGTACCGGGCCATGCCATCTATCTTTTCGCTTTCGAGCTTGAGGCGGGCGATGAGCGCGCTTGATAGCCTTCCTTCCGCGGCTTTGACGTCCAGCGCGTTTGCCTTGAGGATTACAGAACGGTTTTTGACCAGTCCGCCCGCTATCGCACTCAGCGCCGAGTCTCTGTCTTTCGCGTTTTTTTTCGCCATGGCGAAAAACGCCTTGCGGGCCTCTTCGGCTTTTTTTATTACTGCAGTCATCTTGTATTCAGCACCATGTTGCGGCGGGAGACTATCTCCCTTGGCCCTGCATGGCCGGTTGTCTTCACCATCTCGCTTGTCTTTTTTCCCTTGAGTTTTTCAGCCTCAGCGCTTGAGTAGTTTGACAGACCCCTGCCGATTTCAACACGGTTCTTGTCCGTTATGCTCACAGTGTCCCCGGCCTTGAATGCGCCTTCGACCTTCAGCACGCCGGAAGGAAGCAGGCTGCACCCGGTCTCGGCCAGCGCGTTTCTTGCGCCGTCGTCCACCACCAGCCGGCCTGCGGGCTTGGACGTGTGGCGTATCCAGTGCTCTCGGTCTGAAAGCTTTGCTCCAGCCTTGAAGACTGTCGAATCCTCTGAAACCAGCGCGTCCTTCCCGAGGGATGTGATTATCAGCGTTATTCCGGCTTCAGTAGCCTTTCGCGCGGCCTCAAGTTTCGTCTTCATCCCGCCGCTGCCGAGGGCCGTGCTTTTACCGGCGCATTCTTCGATATCTTTTGTCAATTCCGTGACTAAGGGTATCAAGGGCGCGTTTTTGTCTTTCTTGGGGTCGCCTGCGTGCAGTCCGGCTGAGGATACGAGTATCAGGAGGTCGGCGTTGAGGTTTACTGCGACCAGGGCTGAGAGGTTGTCGTTGTCGCCGAACTTTATCTCGTCAACGGCGATGGTGTCGTTCTCGTTGATTATGGGAATTACGCCCATCTTCAACAGCGTGTTAACGGTATTCCTCAGGTTGAGATACCTTTTGCGGTTTTCAAAGTCCTCGTAGGTAAGAAGTATTTGCGCAATCGCCTGCCTGCGGGAGCTGAACAGCTTCCCGTAAACTCGCATGAGCTCGTTCTGGCCGACGGCCGCAGTCGCCTGCAATAATTTCACGTCGCGGGGCCTTTCTTTTAATTTTAGGGCGCTCATGCCTGCCGCGATTGCGCCAGATGATACTATGATGACCTCCCTGCCGCCGGACTTCAGCCTAATCACACGCTCCACGATGCCAGCGACCTTCCTCTCGCTGAGCATGTTGTCCCCAGTCAGGTTGCTCGTGCCGATTTTAACCACAACCCGCCCGGCCCGCTCGAGGGCTGACGATAGCTCCTTGGAGTGCATGTAATGATTATTGATTCGCGTTTTTAATAACCGCCGGTTGGATGTGACTGCCATATTTTTACTTCCAACACCCTCTTTTATTCCCATAGGACGCATATCATATTGGTGAGTTGAAATGAGCGACCCTGTAGATGATATTGTGGATTCGGTTGACGGCGTGACAAAGGGCGCGGCCCGCGGACTGTTCGGCATACTGCCGGGCATACTCGGATTGTCCCTTACGATGAAGGGCATCGAGCACATGACAAAGGAGGAGTCAGGTTCCGAAGATAAGAGCGAATAGTCCAAGCGTAATATGCCGGCTTCTTAACGCAGGCTGCCTGCGCCAATCAGCATATCTAGTTTTTCCTTTCAACCGGGCTTTAATGCCATGCAAAACCAGATGAAGGTCGCGGTCTTATTTTCAGGCGGGAAGGACTCGAACTACGCATTATACTGGGCGCTCAACCAGGGATTCGAAGTAAGCCACCTGGTCGCCATAATCCCCAAAAGAGACGACAGCTATATGTTCCACCTGCCGTGCATAGGATACGCGAAACTGCAGGCCGAATCAATCGGCATCCCGATTATTCAGCGAGAAGTTTCAGGCATCAAGGAAAAGGAGGTTTCAGAGCTTGAAGGCCTGCTTGCGAAATTAGATGTTGACGGGATAGTCTCAGGCGCC
>JAQTQS010000026.1 GCA_028712125.1 Candidatus Altarchaeota archaeon | reverse complement strand
CGCCGGCCTTCCGCCGGGATGACGCTCATGTTCGCGAAGCCGACGGTGAACGGCAGGCATTCTTCGCACTGGAATGTGAGCACGCTGCTTTCCGGCGGAACGTCTACAATGGCCGAGAACCGGGAGAACGAGCCTTCAATGACATTCACGCCTCCCAAACGCGCGCCGTTGTAGAAGATGGTCACCGGGGCGTTTTGGCCAAGCGATACCAATGCGAAGCTGAGGTTAACGGCCGCGGGCCGGTCGCGCCGGTTGACTATCGTAACGTTCCCCTCGGTAAACCGCATCCTCCGCACTGAGACGCCTGAATTAAGCGGTTCAGACTGGGAAAACTGGTCTGTCGAACAAGTATCCACAAGGTAGAACACGTCGGCAGGAGCAGCCGTAACCTCGTACACGAGCGTGTAGGCGAACGTGCGCCGGCAGTTAATCGCCCTGAACGGATAGCAACCGTCCATCCCATAATCATATACCGTCGTGTTGTAAAAAGTCCGGGCAAGCCGCAGGCCGGCATTGCCCTCTAATGATGGCGGGCTGTCAGTGTGCACGAGCGCGTACCTGGCGCCAAGCATTGCGAGCATTCTGTCAATCCCGCGCCCGGAGAAATCCTCAAGCGCGCCCTTGTACCCCACCGCAAGCTGGTTGTCCGGATAGTTCACCAAACTTTTTTCGTGCATGGTCTGGTAGATGAGCGTCGCATATCCCGGCCGTATCCACCCGCACAGCATGGGGTATTCCGCCACTCTCAAGTCGCGCGGCTCAGACGCAAGCCAGTCATAAGCAGCATTCGATTCCAGCTTAATGCCCGCGTCGGGCAGCGGGATGCTCGCATTCTCCACAATCACGAGCAACAGCACGAAGCCTGCAACAAGCGTCTTCCTAGAATGCACCCTGCTGAGCGCATACGCACCCAATATTGCGGCTGCAAGGAGCACCAATATTGACGCACGCGACCAAGTGCGCAGCATCGGGAAAAGCATATAACCCACCAGACCCAGCTTGAACTTCGGTATGTTATACCCAAGGACTTCCACATGCGGCCCCAGGGATATTGAAAAACCGGCAGCGCCCAAAAGCGCGAAGAGCCAAACCAGCTTCTCCTTCCGGGCGGCCGCGAGCCCAAGCAGTGCGAGGATGAGTACTACGTAGCCAAGATGGATTACCCGGGCCGTGCTCACGATGGGCGCGCAGTCTTTGGTGTCCTCCAGAAGCTTGTAGCCCGATTCCCCCCAGAGCGGATGCCATGCCGGCGGCGTGACATAGTCCGAAATCCTGGCTGAAAAGCACAATGCCTGCTCGTACGGCCGGTCAAAAGCGCCAAGAATGGCAGGATTCGTAATCAGCTCCAAATGCCCAAGAGCCGCAGTAACGCCTGCAACCAAGAGCATGAGCCCGACTCCCCTAATCGAGCGGGCGTCAAGTTTAAGGCTTTCGCCGCGCGCCCTGCATACCAGCCTGTAAGCCGCGAAAACTGCAGCCGCGACCATCGCAAAAACGCCGCCATAATAGTCAAATCCCGCCTGCAGCCCGAAAAAAAGGCCGGAAAAAACCGCGCTCCGAACGTCTCTTTTGCGGTCCCAACGCAGGAGGAATAGAAGGAACAGCGGGAGGAACTCCTGGTGGACCAGCATTATATTCCCCTCCATCGCGCTGGCCATGCTTTTTGCGCTGAATGCGTAGATGAATCCCGCAACCAGGCTCGCATGCCGCTCGCCTGTCAGATCATAGGCAAGGGCGTACAGGCCCAGCCCGGAAAATACGAACCCGGATAGTATCAGTATGTTGAATGCGAAGACCTCGTTTACCGCAAGCGACAACGGCAGGCTTGCGGCAATGTGAAACGCCATGTTGTACGGGCTTCCGGTAAAGTCCATCCCGGTGGGCGCCGAGACCATGTCGCTTAAACCCACCGGCAGGTGATGGACAAGCGCGTATTTCACATACCAAAAACTCCATATGGTGTAAAAGCTGTCCCCGCCCCATCCGTAAATGCGCGACGTGAGGCTTGATACGACCGGGTATGTTATGAAGCACGCTACCGCAGCATACAGCACGACGGCTGCGAGCCAGTGGTTTGCCATGAGTTTTTTCCAGTTCATTTCTCGCAAAGGTATATACTTATCTCGGCGTACCGGGCTTTGAGCGCGCAATTTTCGTCAAGCTGCCGTCTGATGCCCCCGTCCGGGTCGCGTGTGTGCGCATTATATACGAACCACTGCCGTCCTACCGGACGTTTGGCCCAGTCGTCCAGGGCGATGACTGTCTTCGGGTCCATGCCGTAGTACCTCAACGTGTCTTCGACAAACCCCGGGATTGCGACGGCCTTGTCTTCAGGCTGCATGTTGGACTTGAGGTAGGACGCCGTGGAGCGCCAGTCTATCTTTTCGACATCGTAGTATGCGATGGTGTTCAGCGCGCCCAGGATTAATATGCCGGCAACCGCCATAATGCGGGCGTCACCGCTGCTTAGGCTTAGCAGCCCTTTCGACACCGCAATAATATACACAGGGAAGACGAAAAGCAGGTACCTTGGTTGCATGTTGATGGTCGATGTCAGGAAGAAACCGGAGACGACCGGCAGTATGGTATAGAGCGCGAGCAGTCCGCGCTCCCTCGCATTCGACTTCACAAGTCCATAGAAGAAGAGGGCAAGGAGCAGGAACGTAAGGATAGGCGCATAAGAAACACCCTCATACAGGTAGCTACCTCCAAAGGATGAGACGAGCGTTTCAGGAGTAAGAATAGAAACCACTGTTTCTTGCATGCTCGCGGCAACCCTGTTTTTCATGAACTTCAGGGCGTAATAGACGCCGGGAAGCGAGAGGACGGCGATTGCAGCCGTGCCAGCCATGCACTTCGCCAGGACATCCCGATTCTTCCGGTAAAATAGGATTGCATAAGCAAGCTCCGGCAGCAAGACAGCAGCAGCCGCGTATGAAGTGTAAAAGTTCAATACATTCGATACGGCAAAACCAAGCCAAAAAATATTCCTACCATCATGCAAAGCCCGATAGAGAAAATATAGCGAGGCCATTGAAAGCATGACCATGAGCATGTACAATCGCGCCTCCTGCATGTAATGGAGGTACAGGCTCGAAGTTGCGAGCATAAGCAAAGACAGCAAACCCTCCCTCCAGCCATACAGCATCACAGCCAGCTTATAAGTGAATAACGCGGCCACAACCCCGAACACGACCGAAGGAAACCTCATCGCAACCTCGTCAGTCCCCGCAAAGGAGGCGATGCGAATCAGGCCGAGATGCAGCGGTGAAAGCGACCTGAGCATGAACCTTGCGCCTTCCTGCGAATCAAAATAAACAATAACCTCGTCAGCCCACATGCTCTTCCCCCCAAGCCTGTAGCATCCTGCAAAAAACACCAGCAACAAAGCGAACGCGACGGCAGCCGCCCGAACCCCCATGCTTCCCGCCAGCTTCTCCAACTTGCCACCAGCAAGACCGTAAACCAACAGGAATATCCCACACAGGAAAACCGGCAATCCAAGCGCCTGCAGCATCCCTCCCGCAAAAAGGCCCGACAGCACGCCGCATCCGACCGCCAGAAGCCCAAGGACCTTAAGGTTCATGTTTATTTACTCTCATTACAATCTTTTTCTATAACGCCAACCACCGATTATCCCATATGCGCGGTAGAATTTATACCTTCATGCGGGATTCGAAATCCCTGCAGCCAATATGACAAGCCAGTACTTGAGAAAAATCCGGGAAAATTCAGGCCTGCTCATAATATGCATCCTCCTGATTGCCGTCAAACTTGCTTCAGTTGCGGCATACGGCCAGACATACGGCATGGTGACATACGCTGTAAGCCATTACATAAGGAACGAGACCGCAAGCGAAGTGCTCTCTCTCAGGCAGGACGAGCTCGGCAGGCCGTTCCAGTACCTGTTCCTCAGGTTTGACTCGTCCTACTACCTTGAGATGGCGAAGTACGGCTACTCGAACGAGCAGGTGTTCGCCTTCGCGCCCGGCTATCCCCTGCTCGCGCGGATGGTCTCATGGCTCGGCGTCCCGCCGGCCGTCAGCCTCGTGCTTGTTTCAAACATATTGGGCTTTCTGTCGGTTGTCCTGCTGTACCATGTCGCAAGGCTTTACCTTTCCCATACTGAATCCCTGCTTGCTGCGGCATTGTTCGCATTCTACCCCTACAACATAATATCCTGGACGATTGCGTACTCGGACTCGGCGTTCGCAGTCTTCTCGCTCCTGTCATGGCTCATGTTCGAGCGAAAGCGGTACGGGTGGTGCGGCGCTGCAACCCTTGTAGCATCGCTCGTGCGGTTCCAGGGAATGCTCCTCTATGCCATCTACTCCCTCATAATACTATCCCGCTGGCGGAAAGGCCAGACAATTGATACCGCGCGCAGTCTTGCCGTCGTAAACATTACACTATTGCTGCCGGTCTACTGGCTTTTCGTCCAAATACCGTCGTTTACCGGCATCTCCTACACAATGGTGCAGGCAAAATACTGGAACGGCGTCTTCTCCTACCCCCTATCATGCCTTCTCATACTCGCAGGACACGTTATCAGCGCAATCAACCTGCCCTTCATCGCCTTCATCTGCGCTTTCGGCCTCCTCGCCTACCGCATCAGGCCTGAATTTGCGCTCTACACGCTCGTCTTCTCGGCGTTCTACCTATCACTAAGCGGCACCAGCGCCCGCTACTTCGGGACGGTATGGCCCGCCTTTATTTACGCAGGACAGACGCTTTCGGGCGCATCTTCAAGAATTCCAGTACACTACATTACAATAATACTATTCGCGGCGCTGGGGGTTTTCCTTCTGGTGCTCCAGATGAACTCGCTGTTCATATGCTGACCTATTTTTTCCCGAAGAGAAAGCTCTTTAACAGCCCTGCAGCCAGCGCAGTCCTGACAATGATGTCTACCGGGATTAGATGCCAGTATTCCAGCAGGAAGCGCCTGCTTGGAACCCTAAGCGGGTTGCAGTCCACCAATGCGCTCCTCATGTAATAACCACCCCGGTGAACGGGCTGGTTTGCGGCCATCCTAAACCACCTACCCGCAAGCTCCATGACATTCGAAGGGTGGTTGTGATAGACCAGAGCCTTCGGGTTGTAGAGGTGCAGGTAGCCTTTTTTCGACGCCCGCATCCCAAGGTCGTCGTCCTCGCCGTATATGCTCATCGACTCGTCAAAAAAACCAATCTCATCAAGCACGCTCCTCCGGTAGGCGGTGTTGCAGGTGGGGTGTCCGGTCTTTGGGCCTATGTAGGGTTTCTCGGACTGTTCGAGCCCGAATATGGGATAAGGGCTTTTCTCGCTGTACCACGCTATGGTGCTTTCCGGGTTTCCTATCGCGACCCTGCCCGACACCGAGGCTATCTCAGCGTTCTTCACGATTCTCCCTCCAACATCCATTTCACCGGCGTTGAGCCATCCCATAATCTCATCAAGCCAATTCTCGTCCGCATAGGCGTCGTCGTCGATGAAGGCGATAAACTGCCCTGAGGCGGCCTGTATGCCGGCATTCCTGGCTTTCGACGCCCCCCTCGCAGGCTCGTTAACGTACTTTATCACATACCCTGTCTTGCCTGCCAGCTCTTTCACCATGTCCGCCGTGCCGTCGGCCGAGCCGTTGTCCGCGACGATAACCTCGAACTTGTCCTTCCGGAAGGCCTGTTTGGAGAGCGAGCTCAGGCATCTCTCCAAAAGCCCCCTCCGGTTCCTGGTCGGAACCACGACTGAAATCTCAATAGCCATATCCGCTCACGGATTGCACAGGTAAATGTCTATATCCTCGTACCTTTGCTCATGCCTGCATAGCGTTTGGAAGGTCCGGTTTATCTCCCCGTACCCGTCCCTCAGTATCACGTCCGTCGCATATACCGCGAAAATCCTCCCGTCCTTGTGCCCCTCAAGGAACCGGAGCGTCTTAGTAGGCTTGTTGTCGAACTCCGTTATGCCCTCAATAACCGCAGGACCGGTGTAGTAATACCTTATTGTCGTCTTCTCGTCCGCAGGCTCGACCAGAATGTAATCCTCCTTAGCGGTGTTCTCGTTAAGGAAGCCAACCGCGGACTTCCAGTCCGGGCCGGAGCTTTTGTAATACGCATCCAGCTTCAGCGCGGAGGCGGCCACGATGACAATGAGAACGGCAATATACACCCTCCTGTCCCTGATTGACGCAAGCCCCGCGGCCGCTAAAGCAAGGTAGAGCGGGATGAAGTAGCTTATGTGCCTTATGGATACCCTCATAATAGATGACGCCAGCAGTATCCCGGCGAAGGATGTCAAGAGCGGCAGCATGAGCATCTCAAAATTGCCCTTCTCGGAGCGGTATCTCCTAAGGAGGCCGTAGAGTATCAGCAAAACGAAGAGGGGCATCACATACTTGGTCCCGCTGAAGCCGGAAAGTATGTAGTAAATCCCGGTGTCGGGCTGCAGGGTCCACGGGTCTTGTTTCACAATCAGCATGAAATTCTCCTTCTCCTGCCTTGTTGACAAAAGAACCTTCAGCCTGAGGTCCGAAACGTGGAGCGAGAACACGAGCAGCACCACCAGCAGGCAGGCGCCAAAGGCCCGGTTGACCTTCCAATTCCTCCACGCCCGGACAAGGAAGAACAATGCGAGTCCGGCATAGAGGAACAAACCGAAGTAGTGCGTGTACAGCATGAGCGCGAGCGACAATGTGAACAAAATCCAATCTTTCCCGCTTCCGGTCTTGAGCGACTTGACAAGGAAATAGAAGGTCGCAAGCAGCATAAAGCCCGCCAGGGCGTACATCCTCGCTGTCTGCGAGTTCTGGACGCTTATGTAAGAAAGCGCCAGCATGAGCGCCGATAATATCCCCTCGGCCCGGCCGAAAAGCTCCCTGGCGGTAAGGTACATGAGCATGATTGAGAGCGAGCCGAAGAAGAGCGAAAAAAACCGCAGCTTGAGCAGCGTGTCAGCGCCGGTGAAGTAAGCCAGGAGGTAGTAAAACGGAGGATGCCCCTCCTCGCCGACTCCCATGGCGATATCATGCAGGCTCTCCTTCAGGTGGTTGACCACAAAAACCTCGTCAAACCAGGCGCTCTTGGAGTCGATGTCGTGCAGTCTCACTGCTAAGCCCAGCAACACAATCGCTAAAAATGCTTTTTTTACGTTGTCCATCCCTAAACGAACACCACCTTGTGCTTTAAACTCCCCTCCCAGCAGCCCGCCTTAAAGCCCGCTTCAGCCAACGCATCCAAGACCGGAGTCGCCACATGCAATGCCTTGTCAGACGACCAAGGCGAATTTAAAATCCGAAGCGGGGTCTTCAGCAATATATTTACAATAATGGACAGATAACCCCCGACGTCAATTTGCCTTAGGCCGTACTTCTTGTAAAGCATGGCCTGCCCGCGTCCGTATCTCGCATACAGACTGAACAGCTCGCCCGCGGTTTTCCTGTGCCGGTGGTAGACCACAGCATCCGGCTTGTAGGCTATCTTATACCCCTTTTTCTTGATGCGCCAGCAGACCTCCTCATCACCCCCCGAGCTGAAGCTGCCGTCAAACAAACCGGCCTCCTCCAAAACAGACCTCCTGAAGGCCGCGTTGGCCGTCGCAGCGAATGGCATCCGCCTGCTGGCGAAATCATCCTGCGGAAGCGCCCTTACTGCGGAATACCTCTCCACCAGGGTCTTTGGCTTGTACGCCCTTATGCTGCCGCCTACGACCCCCACCTCCGGATCCTGAAAGCCTTCCAATAGCCTTCTAAACCAGCTCACGTCCACTATACAGTCCGCATCAGTGAAAGCGATGAACTCCCCGCTTGAAATCCTGACGCCGGCGTTCCTGGCGTTGTATGAGCCTCTCTTCCCCTCAAAGACATAGGCGACCGGATAGCGCTTAACCACCTCCGCAGTAGAGTCGTCCGAGTTGTTGTCCACGACAATCACCTCATAATCGCCCTTCGGATAATCAACAGATAGAAGCGAGTCCAGACAGCCGCCAATCTCGCCGCCCGCATTATAGGCGGGAACGATAACCGAAACCTTCAGAGCCATCGCAGCCTTATTTACCCTCGCTTAAATACTTAACCATGGTTTTTTCGGTATAAAATGGGCCTCGCGGAAAAAACGGTTAAAAACTTCGGCATCGTCTTCTCGTCGCTCATCCTCCTGCGGCTCATCGAGATAGCCGGTAAGATAGTCCTCATCCGCATCCTTACGCCCGAAGACTTCGGGCTCGTGGCAATCGCGTCGCTCTACCTAAGCTTCTACGTCCTTGTGCAGACCGGCGGCCTGGACCAGGCAATCATCTACCGCAAGGAGCGTGCGCTGGAAGCCGCGGAAACAAGCTTCACCCTGATGCTGGTCATCGGCATAGTCCTGTACATGGTAGTCTACGCCACCGCCCCCCACGTCGCCCGCTTCTTCGGCTCGGAAGCGGCCGAAGCAGTAATCAAAGTCCTTGGACTCTCTTTGCTCCTCGCGTCGCTGGCTCAAGTCCCGATTGCCATAATAGTAAAAGAACTCTCATTCGGGCGGGACGCGGCCGTCAGCATAATCTCAACGGTGGTGAACAC
The DNA here is from genome assembly GCA_028712125.1 of Candidatus Altarchaeota archaeon. Taxonomy (GTDB): domain Archaea; phylum Altiarchaeota; class Altiarchaeia; order IMC4; family SCGC-AAA252-I15; genus VGJA01. The sequence continues at coordinate 10,838 of JAQTQS010000026.1, read as the reverse complement.
CGCATCATCCATAACCCTGGCGCTGTTAGGCTATGGCTACTGGAGCCTTGTCTACGGCGCGCTCGCAGGAAGCCTCACCGGAACGCTGGTGTCATGGCGGCTCTGCCCTTGGAAGCTGAAGCTCGCATTCGACCGCAAGCTCGCATGGGAGATGCTCGGCTACGGAAAGTTCATCCTCCTGGCCTCCATCGCAACCTACCTTACCACCAACATCGACGACATATCCGTCGGCAAGCTGCTGGGCGTGACCGCCCTCGGCTATTACACAATCTCATTCAACATATCAAACCTGCCAGCCACGAACATAACCCACCTGATAGGAAAAGTCATGTTCCCGACCTACTCCAAGCTGCAGGACGAGCCTGAAAGCCTAAAACTCGCATATCTCAAGACGCTGCGCTACGTATCCCTCCTGTCAATCCCAACGGCATTCGGGATAATGGCATGCGCGCACGACTTCGTATACATCCTCTTCAAGGCCAGATGGGCGCCCATCGTGCCGTTCGTGCAAATACTCGCAGTCTACGGCCTAGTGCGCTCGCTCGGCGCAACCACAGGCGAACTATTCAAGTCAGTAGGACGGCCTCAGCTGATATCCTTCTACACGTCCATAATACTGGTGATGCTCGCGCTCTTCGTAATCCCGGTAGCATACGAATACGGCCTCCCCGGCGTTTGCGCCCTCGTCCTGGTAACCGGGCTAATCCCGACCGTGTTTTCAATCCTGCATGTCGCCCGCATACTCGGCATACGCACAAGCGGCCTCTTCCTTGCGCTGCGCACGCAGCTCGCAGCCGGCGTCCTATCGCTCATACCAGCCGTCTACCTGCGCTCTCTCGTCCCCGAGACGAGCATCGGAACGCTGCTGCTCGTAGCCTGCGCCTACACCGGAAGCTACATACTGCTTGTCCTCCTCCTCGACCCCTCGGTCAAAGGCGAATTCAAGGAACTTGCCGGCATGATGGTTCATTAGCCTACCCGCACTGGAAAACACGGAGGCCCATGTATGCCGCCTTTAGCGTGCAATCCTCTTTGGATGTATCATACTCCCACATGTCGGCGCTAAAGTCGCTCACCACAAACCAGCCCCTGGCTGGTCCGCCGTGAAACTCTGACATCGCCTCCCCGGCAATGCCGTAATACTCCAGGCATACGCCCTCATGGTAGGGCAGGACAAACAATTTCTGCACTGCATTCTCCTTGAGAAACGCGGCCGCCGAACGCCAGTCGTCGTTACGGCCGGAATAGTAATCCATAATGCCGTATAGATTGAGTGAAAGCAGTATAATGCAGGCTATTGCCCTCTTTCTGGCACCCATCCCGGCCATACCGTACGCTATGGCCGTCCAGTACAAGGGAAGGAGGTAAAACAGGTATCTCGGATACCTCAGCATGAGTGGCGAAAGCGCGAGCGGGATGATGAACATGACGGCTAAAAAAAGCCGTTTATCGCCCGCCTCATTCCTCATCGAATGAAATCCGAATATGAAAAGGAAGAATGCCGGCGCCGTCAACTCCCAGTTGACCGGATTGTCCGAACCCTTGGAAAGGCTTGCGATAATCCTGAATACGTACTCTGCAGCGCTCATCCTCGCAGCGGCGTCAGCCGTGACATACCCCGCCTTCTCAAAGACGCCCGGAACGAGCAGCGTGAATACCACCGCCAGCAGCAGCATCGTAAGGAACTTCTTTTGCGATGCCCTGTACTCGCGCCGCCGGAGCGCAAAAAACACTGTCTGCGCGCACAAAAGCAGATACGCGGAAAAATGCACGTTGATATCAAGAACAATCGCAATGCCATAGAGCATCCAGTCACGGTCCCGGCCCGACGCCAGAGCACGGTAGAAGAAGACAATGGACGCGGCCGAGAGCAGGCCCAGCAATGTGTACATCCGCGCGCTCTGCATATGCAAAAGGTTAAACGGAGAAGTCGCTATAAAAAGGGCGGCGAGCAAGCCGACGCGCCAGCCGAACAGCATGCCAGCAAGCACAAAGGCCGTAAAAACAAAGAGGACGCCGAACACCACCGAAGGAAAACGCGCGACAAACTCGCTATGGCCAAAAACAAGCGCAAAACGCATCACCGCATAATAAACGCTCGGCGGGCCGATAAACCTGCCGTCAAGAATGCTGTCCGGCTGCGAGATTGACACAACCTCGTCGTACCAGATGCTGTTGGCGGAAAGATTGTAAACGCCAAGGAAGAGCGCCAGCAGGAGAATTCCGGCAAGAGCCCACATCTTACGACGCTCCAATGAAACATCCTTCATTCGACCTGAAAAACAACCGGCAGCTGCAAGAACAACAGATGCAGACAAAAGCGACCAGTCAAGAGGGCCCAGCCGCCCACCGCTAAAAACGTTTAGGGCTAATATCGCAATGCACGATAGCACTCCCAATGTCAAAAGCCTCAAATCCATCCCGCAAAGCCCGGCAACACCCTTCACTTCCTCATCCTGCTCCGCATGCGGTAAAGCTCCCTCTTCAACTGGGCTATCTGGTCCGCCATGACCCCGAAAAAAAGAAGCTGGACGCCAAGCATCAGCAAGAGCGGCATGACGGTCATCAACGGCCGGTTCGGGTCAAGAGATTTCTCCAGATAAAGCACGCCCAGATAAAGCGCTATCAAACACCCAACGGCGATGGACGCGAGCCCGGAAACGGATATCGCGGCCGCAGGCTTCTCATAAAGCGAGAAAAGGAAATGCTTCTCCAGACCGCTCACCAGCCGAAACTTCGACTTGCCCCTGACACGGCGGCGCAGCACAACAGGAATTTCCGCTATCGAAAACCCCAGGGCGCAAGCCTTGGCGATAATCTCCGGCATCAACTCCGGGCCCGGCGAATCCAGGTCGATGGAATCCACAGCCGCCTTCCGGTAAGCGCGGAACATTGACGTGACCGTATGGATGTTCGTGGACATCGCATAGGCCACAACCTTGTTGCCCATCCTGCTGAGGAGCAGCCTGAAATAGGGTATGCCCTCCACACGGCCGCCGGGCATGTAAGGCGAGCCGACCACTATGTCGAATCCGTCCAGATTCTCCAGCAGCCTTGGGATGTCATCGGGATTATAACTCAGGTCCGCGTCGATAGTCACAACAACGTCCCCCAAAGACTCGCGAAAACCGGTCTTCAACGCCTCGCCCAAGCCCATGTTCCGGCGATGGCGGACAAGCCTCACCGTCTTGTACCCGGCCGCCTTGCGCTCTGCAAGCTCGAAAGTCGCATCAGACGAGCCGTCGTCAACGACGACAATCTCAAACTCCTGCCCTAAACTTGCGAGAACCTTCTCCACTCTCCCAATCGTCTCTTCGACATTGCCCTCCTCGTTAAACATGGGCACAATCACCGAAATCATGTCAAACCCTCCGAAAGCTGCTTGAACGCAAAGCCAGACGTCGAATAAACGGTGATGTTACGCGGCCTGAAACCCGCGGGCACACCCTCAAGATTCGGGCCCTTCAAATCGCCGTGGTCGAACACGAAAGTCTTTCCCGGAACGATAACCCCGCAGCGGTACGTCCAAAAGCCGTCAACTTCCGCCACGCAGTTGTCCCAGGACACGTCATCCAAGTTCGTCACGTTAAACAGCCTGTTGCGATACGTTATCGACGCCTTCATGCTCCCCCAGCCGCCGGCCGTCTGACTGCTGTCGCAGGCCAGATTATCGTCGGAGTCAAGGCAGCATGAGCCCTCCGAAAGCAGGTAGGGCTTTTCACAGGCTTGAAAGTTGCCGAGATTCGCGTCAAAAAAACCCATAAACAGCAATCCAATGCCGATTGTTATGAGCGCAGCAACCAGGTTTTTATTCATTCTTAGCCTGTGTATCGCACCTATCTTGGCAGGTCGGCTGGGTTGATAAAAGCTTCATCAATCTTATCCGAGTTGTTCTCTATCGCCATCTTGACCGCCTGGTCGCATATCTTCATCACCGTCCTGGGATTGCCCTTGCTGAGCTGGTAAACCTTCTTAAGCGCATTCTCGGTAAACGGCTTATGCCCGAAGCCCCCGCAATTCTCAATGCGCTTCACAATCATGTCGGAAACCTCCCCCTCGTTAAGGCCGTTCAGGTTAACCCTCCCGACAATCCGGTCATACAAGGGCTTCGAGTGGTTCTTGAACTCCTCCTCACCGTCAGGGAGCGAGGCCATCACCATGGTAACGCCCTCTATGTCGCCAAGCGTCTTCAAAGGCTCTGTGATCTCGGCCTTGAACTCGTGGGCTTCGTCCAGCAGCAGGATGAATTTCTTGTTCACGCTGCGTATGACCCGGTCGATGTTATAGATATTGTACTTGCGCTTCTCTATGCTGCCCTCGATGCTGTAGACCATCAGGTCGATGATGTCGTCAAAATGCTCCGGCGGGCGGAAGATGTACAGCGGCTTGTAGTCGGACGGAACGTTCAGCTCAAGCCACTTAAGCATGGTGGTCTTTCCGTTGCCCATCCCGCCGATGATGAGGATGTGCCCGCTCTGCATGCTGAGCGTCTTCATTATCAGGTCGACCTCGTCCTTGTAGCCCGTGAAAAGGGATGGTATCACGTCCAGCGAGAACGGATTCTTTATCCACCCGTTCTGCTTGAACCATTTCTTCTTCAGCTGGAATATCTCAGGCTCCTTGACGGCCATCTTCTTCCCGCATTTCACGCAGAATTCGGCGTCTTCCTGATTGTCTGCCATGCAGTTTTTGCAGATATGGGCGCGCTTGTCGGGGTCCGGCAGTGCCGTCCTTCCCAAAGCCTCCTGCGGTTCTCGGGCTCGCGATGCGCTCTGTGGCGGCGCTGCCAACTGCTCTTGGGGTTTTTGTTCAGGGCGTTCCGGCGCCGCTTCCCTTGAAGGTTCGGTGAATCCCGCGGCCTTGAAGAGTATTGTTGCCCCGAACAATATCAAAATACCCAAGACTACTATCCCGACCTCCATTTTACCATGTACTTTACGTTAAAACATTATCTATATGATTATCATTATTTATTATTGCCGGATACCTGTCAACCCGTAATCTTTTAATAATGCTACTAATACTTTATATACTCCCATATACCGGCATCACAATATGTAATATCTACCGGCAAAAGCATTGCGTTTGGCTTTCTAATTGCGCTATCAAACAGCCCCCCGCTTAATGGTCCTGACCGAGCGCACATAAACGATGGCAATCGTAATAAGCGCAAGAATCGCGAGCAGATACGCGTACTCGCCGCTCTCCACCCTATCCACAGCCAGCCTGATTTCGGTTGCGGAATACCCCTCCTTTGACACCCTGACCCGTATGGCGCCAGCCTCGCTCCTCGACAGGACATACCTGCCATTGATATCAGTCTCGCCCCTCTCGACGCCGGACGGATAAGTCACCTCCACAAGCGCGCCTTGAATATCGCCGCCACGCTCGTTGACCACATGCACACCATACGTGCCGTCATACGACTCGGCATGAATGTCCAGAATAGGCACAACAACCTCCACCCTCAGCCAGCCAACCCCCCGGACCACCCCATTCCCCATAACATCCAGGCGTATCCTCTCATAAGTCAAGGCCTGGTCCAAAGGGATGGACAGCGCCATCCTGACCGTCGAACGGCCACCCCTGAGCAAATCGGTTGAATTAAGCGAACTGGCGCTCCATCCTGCTGGCATGCCCTCAGCGGAAATGCCGACGATTGTCTCATTACCGCCGCCCGTGTTCTCGACGCAGAAGTCGAGCTCGAGCGTCTCGCCGGGCCTGATTTTCACCTGCCGCTCGGTATCGCCGCAGAGCGTTATCCTCCTGTAATTGTAGTTATGCGTGACGGCAAAACTGCCGGATGCCGTGGTCGAAACCGAGTGCGAGCCCTCCTCAGTGCAATTCACGGTCCACAGCCCCGTGACATCGCCCGCGCCCAGGACATGCACGCGCCCGTTCGTCCACGTCGTGTCGCCGGCGGTAGCGTCTCCATGGCTGCCGTCGTTGTAAAGCGGCACATCAGGATAAACGACGTCCCCGTAGGGATTCGAGACGCTGCACTTAACGCTCGTGCTCGCCTGCAGGTTGGCCGCTTCAATCGGTATAATGGCGCTCTCGTTCAGCAGCGCGTCATAAAAGACCAGCGGGCTGGGATTCACAATCTCAATCCTGTTGGACTCTATGCCCAGTATGTCCTGCCTTGGCGGCGCCTTGAAACGCAGGAATTCATCCCTTGCATAATCAAAACCGCCGACAGAAAAAAGATAAATCGTTTCCGCCGAAACCTTCCTATTGTTCCTTGCGCTTATACTGACGCTGAAAAGGTCGTAGTCTTCAAGCCTGTCCTCAAGGAAGGCGCATTTTGCGTCCCCCCTGCTCGCCATCATGAACACGTAATTCCTCGGCTCGCCGCCGCTTACGTACCTGGCGATGACATACGACGACTTCGCATCCTCGATTCCCTCCTCGTACTCCCAGAATGAGCCGCTTTCGCGGGAAAAATAAGGCTTGAGCACGCTGTAGACGTCCCATGAGACCTGCGTCTTCGCAATGTTGCGCACCTCAAGCGTGTTCAATGACACGTAATACGGAAGGCCGCTGTAAAAGCTGAACACCTTAGCTACGGTGTAGTTTTCCGACGTTGCGTTGCATTTCACCTGCGATCGCACCGGGCCCTTGTTCATCAGGTAACAGTTCCAAAACCGGTCGTATCTCAGGAAATCCTCCTTCCCGGAAGCCGAATCCACGCTGAATCCGTAATCCAGACCCAAGTTCGGGTAGGCGATGTTCGAGCCGTAAACGCTGTTCTTATACTCGTGAAGGCCGAAATACCCGTTCTTGAACCCTTCGAACGCTGCCCTGTTGTTTACGACATTCACGACAGACTCTTGGAACGAGACTTCCAGGTCTGTTGCGTAAACGGCAGGGGGAATCGAGTCATCAACCGAATAATAGACGTAATAGGTCTTCGTGCCAAGCGCCGGGACCTCGGCGATGAAGGAAAGCTCGCAAAGCGCTCCGACATACGTCTCATTGCAGTAGTCAAGCTGGTGCCTAACCACCGTCCCGCCGACGGAAACGGCGCCGCTCTCGATGTCAGGGTCGACCACCCGCAGGGAGGACATGCTTATACTGGAATAATTTAAAATCCCGCTGAACAGGCGGCCGAGCGGAATCGAAACAGGGAACGGCCGTCCTGAGTTGGACGTGTCCGTGAACCTGACTGGAATGCGGTGCGTCCAGACCTTGTCATCGCTCGTGTTTCCGTCGTACCATGTCGCTGCCGAGCATGATGTTGGAATGCACGAAAAAAGCAGGGCGAGCAGCACTATTCCACTCGCGCGTGACACCGTATGCCGCTCCATAACGTAGAGATATGAGATAGCATAAATAAATCACTTACTTACGCCCGAAACCGCGGTATTCTATGCCGAGCTTCCTGAGCATTGCGCCGTCTAGCACGTTCCTGCCGTCAACGACCGCGGTAAGGCCCCGCTTCTTCAGCTTCCTGAAGTCGAGGGAGTGATACTCTTTATGGTATGTGGCGAGGACAAGGCCGTCAAGGTGTCGTACGTCCTCAATGTCGACGGGTTCATAGCCGTCGTTTCGCATTACCTCATGTGAGAATACCGGGTCGTCCACCAGCACCCGCGCGCCCTCCTTGACTAGCCTATCTACAAGCGGTTTCGTTGGCGTGTGCCTTATCTCGCCAACGCCCGGGCGGTACGACAATCCAAGGACCACGACCGTCTTCCTCCTGAGGGTTCGTAGCATGCCCTTCAGCAGTTCGACCGCGTGCAAAGGCATGCTGTCGTTCACCTGCCTTGCAGCCCTAATCAGCCTCGTGTCCGCGTCCATCACAAAATACGGGTAGTAGGGCAGGCAGTGGCCTCCCACCCCTATGCCCGCCTGCAGGATGCGGCAGTAGGGCTGTGAGTTCGCAGCGCGAAAGACCTCAAGCGCGTCCACGCCCTGCTTTTCGCAGACCAGCGACAGCTCGTTCGCGAGGGCGATGTTCGTGTCCCGGTAAATGCCCTCGAAGACCTTCACGCACTCGGCCGCGCGGACGCTGGACATGGCTATCACGCCCTTGGAATTGATTACCGAATAGAAGCCCTTGAGCGCCTCGATTGTCTTTGCGTCATTGCCGCCGATGATCTTGGGATAGGCTTCGGTCAAATCGCGTATTGCGGTGCCGCTCATCACCCTCTCAGGGCAGTGGGCAAGCCCGAAGTCTCTGCCGCAGCGCAAACCGCATTCCTCCAGCACGCCGATAAGGCTTTCAGTCTGCCCGGGCGGCATCGTGCACTCCGTTATGACGATGTCTCCCCTCTCAAGCACCTCCCCAATCTTCTCAGAAGCCCAGCGCACCGCCTTCAAATCCGGCTTCCTCCCGCAAACCTCGGTCGGCACCATGATGATGCTGATGTCGGACTCGGCCTCGCCGACCGCGGCATTCAGCCTCCCTGCGGCATGATTGCGCGCGACGATTCCCGCAAGGCCCGGCTCGTTGGGGATGTGGCAGCCGCCGCAATTAACCCGCTTAACAACTTTCTCGTTTATATCAACGCCCGTCACAATCCCGCCCGCATCGGCGACAACCGCCGCTATCGGCAATCCCATGCGGCCCAGGCCGTATACCGAGACCGTAAGCTTCCCGCTGCGCAGGGCGTTTGCGACCTCCCGTCCAGACCGTCCGTATGGTTTCATGTTTTTTCCTTAAATAACTTCAGGCCACCGGTATCATGTAATACATGACTGCGTAGCTTACGGCAACCCAAAGGAGCAGTCCGGCCAGCATCTGGGCGTCGAGGAACACGAGGTGGGTCTTCCGCGAGACTTCATGGTTGATTGATATGAAATAGAGGTAGCGGAATATGATGAAGGAGACGAAGGGGATGGTCAGCATCATATACGGATACGGCTTCTCGTGGACTACGAACGTGTAAAGGCTGTACGTGAAAAGTAGCACGGCGGTTATGACGACAATCATCATGTCAAGCAGCCTCTCGTTATAGACGGCATAGACGTCCTTGTGCTTTAGCGCGTCCTTCAGGACGGAGAGGTCCGAACGCCTTTTTCCCACGGCCAGGAACAGAGCCATGAAGAAGACGGTTGTGACAAGCCACGGGCTCGCGTACACGTCAATCAGAACGGCGCCGGATACCGCCCGAAGCAGGAAGTTGAACGCGATTACATGCACGTCAACGATGGCCACTTTCCTCAGCCAGAAGTTGTAGGCGAGAGACGAGGCAAGGAGCGCTATGGGAAACAAGGCAAACTCAGCAGAAAGCGAGAAGGCGATGAAGAGCGACGCCGCCATCAATCCGAGGCTTAGCAGCGCCGCAGCCCCGACGCCGACAGTCCCGGCCGCAATGGGCCGCGTCTTCTTCTCCGGGTGCTGCCGGTCCTCGCGCGCGTCCAGTATGTCGTTGATGATGTAGTAGGATGACGACATGAAGCACAGGCTGATGAAACCCAGAATGCTGCTCTCCAGAAGGTCGGGCGTAAAAAGGTTCTTCGTGAAAAAAAGCGCCAGGAATATGACCGTGTTCTTGTACCACTGTTGAGCCCGCAGAAGCCTCAGGAGGGTAAGCACGTATATTACTTAAATTCATGTAATTAAATTACTTCACAATCAGCATGGAGCGAATTTCAATCATCATCCCCGCGTACAACGAGGAAAAGGGCGTCGGCAAGGTAGTGGGCGAGATAAAGGAGACGCTCTCCGGGAAATACGACCATGAAATCATCGTAGTAGACGACGGCTCGACCGACAAGACGTACGAGCAGGCCAAAAAAACAGGCGCGGCCGTCCTAAGGCACGAGCATAACCAGGGAAAGGTTGCGGCCATCAGGACCGGCATCTCGCACTCGACAGGCGGCATAATCGTCCTGACCGACGCGGACTACACATACCCCGCAAGGTACATCCCGGCATTCGCCAATGAAATCGAAAACGGGGCAGACCTGGTGCTAGGCTCCCGCGTCGAAAAGGGCCTCTCCAACATACCCACATTCAACCGGATAGGGAACATAGTGTTCTCAATGCTGATAAGCTACATAGGGTGCGTCCGCATATCCGACGGCCAGACCGGCTACCGCGCGTTCAGGAAGGCTGACTTCGAACGCCTCGACGTCAGCGCCCGGGGCCTTGAATACGAGACCAAGATGACGGTCAAGGCTGCAAAAAACGGATACAACATCGTCGAGCTCCCGATTGAATACAGGCCGCGCGTGGGGGATTCAAAGCTTAATCCGATAGCGGACGGCTACAGGATGCTTCGCTCCCTAATGTCAATAATGATGTCTGAGACGTCGTTCATAACCAAGACCTTCCTGATACCTACGCCCATCCTGTTCCTTGCAGGGATTGTCTTCGGGCTTGTGTCATTGCATGAGAAAATAACGCTCAAAGTGCTTGAACACCAGTACTACCCGCTACTTACGGTGTTCCTAATGCTGTTTTCGGTATCACTATTCTCGTTCGGCCTGATGTTCGACTACGTCACGAAAAAGCTGGACCGGATCGATGAAAGGCTCAGGAAGAGAAAATAGGTTAAACGAAATCCTTGAGAATCCGTGCTATGCGCCCGCTCGCCCTTCCGTCGCCGTACGGGTTTTTGATTTTTTCCAGCCGTCCCCGAAGTTTCGACTCCCTTATCATCCGCAGGTAATAGGCGACGGTCAGGGGCTCAAGGCCGGCAAGGAAATTGGCGCCCATCACCACGCTCTCCCAGCGTTCGGTCGTCTCGCGTATCGTGATGCACGGCACATGGCATGCGAGCGATTCGCCCTGGACTCCGCCCGAGTCGGTTATCACGACCGAACTTGCGCGCTCCAGCCGCAGGAAGTCGAAATAACCCAAAGGCCTTGTCGCAAGAACGTTCCCGGGG
>JAQTQS010000025.1 GCA_028712125.1 Candidatus Altarchaeota archaeon | reverse complement strand
AAGGTAGTACTCTTTCAGCTTTTCGTCCTGGTTGAACCTTCCGTATATCTCGGCCGCGCGCTTGTATCCATCGCCGGCGTAGAAATAGTTCGCGTTTGCATACTGGGCTTTTGCATAGCGCAGGTATTCGTCTACCGCCATGAGGAAGCTCTTGAAGTCCTCGGGCGGCCGCTCTTCCACTGAAATCATGGTGTCTCCGGATGCCTTCACATATTTGTTGTCGTTTTCGTCCTTGTAGAATATTTCAAACGGCTTTATTACGTATTCGCCCGGTTTTTTCACCCGTACTTCCGTGGACACGTGTATGGATTCCCCCGCCTTAAGTTCTCCCATTTCGGGAGGCAGCTTAACGGTGTCGAACTCCTCCGGGAGATGGGAGAGGAAGCTCACCGACCTTATGGCGTATTTGCTGTTATTGCCTAGAATTCCGTTTATTATCAGCACAGTGTCCGTGAACGTGTAAGCGTGCCGGTCAACGACGAGGTCGACTTCCGGCTTTAATTCTATTTTGTTGATGAGGTTTTGGACGTTAGCACTCTGGTCCGATAGGTAGCTCGCCGCATCATCGTTGAATTTGCCCGATTCCACAAGGCTTGTGAACATGTTCAGCGATGTGTAAAGCGATTTGAGGGACTGGGAGTGCTTGCCGAGTTCAAGTGCGTTCTGGCCTTGGACGAGGTACAGGAATGCGTTGCCGAGCTGTTCTCCCAATGAAATCCCTGCGCTCTTGTACAGTTCAATTGCCTGGTGTAAATAGCGTTCGGCGCTGCGCAGGTCCGAGACATCAACTGAGCATTCACCAAGCGCCTCGGCCGAGTCGGCCTTTAAGCGCAGGTCGTCCTTCGAGTCGGTCGTTTTACGCTTCAGCGACCGCTCGTAATACCACATTGCCTTGCTATAATTGTCACGCCTGTCGCCGTCATAGTCGATTTTCGCGTACGCTCGCGCGGCCAGCCTGAAGCCCTCTCCGGCATTAAATTCGTCGTTTTCAGCGGCCTTTTTTTCGGCATATTGGGCGTACTCATGTGCTGCTTTCTTGTACTCCCCGGCTCTTTTGTATGAATATCCCGCGCTCTTCCTGTCGCCCGCACGGACGTAGGCTTCGGCGGATTTCACGTACTTGTCGACTGCCTTTAACTCATCTTTTGCCTTTATGTGGGCTTCAGCCGCCTTGGCGTAAGTCTCCCCGACTTTTTCGTAGTTCTCAAGGCCAACGTAGCATTCAATCGCCTTTTCGTAGAAGCTTATTGTGCCGTTGTAGTCCTTTTCTATCAGCTTTGTTTCGGCCTCGTCGATGTAGTTTTTAGCGGCTCGCGAAAATGTCCTGTTTGCATCGTTCTCCTTTCCCGCTGATGAGCTGGTCTTTGCCGAGTATACGTAGTATTCCGATGCGTTTAGCGAGTCTCCCATCTTCTCATAGCATTCGCCGGCTTTTTCGTAGGCCCTTGCGGCCTGTTCGAAGCTCTTGCCTGTGAGGCTTGTCTTGGCCGATTCTATGTAGCTCTTGCAGGCGTTATTGTAATCCTTTATCGTGTCGTACATCTCGCCCATATTGTAGTAGCTCTGTCCGGTGCCTGCATAGTCCTGGTTGTCGAACCGCAGTTCGGCCGCTTTTTTGTGGTAGTATGCGGCGTTTTTTACATCGTTGCCCTTCAGGTAGATGTCGGCCATTTCGGTGTATATGTCGGCTATCTTGGGGTAGTCGCGTAGTTTCAGGTTCGCGGAAACCGAGTTTGCAAGGGCGCCTGCAACCTTGTCCAAATCGCCCTTCGCCCGGTAGCAGTTCGCGGCGCTCGCGTAGTTGGAGGCGGCGCGCCGGAAGTCCTTTATCCGCATGTTCAATATAGCCGCCTTCTCGTAACAGTCTGCCGCCTTGTCCATCTCCCCCATCTTCTCATAGTACTGGCCTGTGCTGAAGTATGCATGGCTTGTGGACAGGAGGTCGCCGGACTTGGCATACTGGACTATGGACCTGAGGCTGTGTTCAACGGCCTTTTGCAGTTCGGCCAGTTCATCGCACAGCTTTGCCGCGTTCTCATAGCAGTCTCCGGCCTGGGGGTGATTGTAGTCTTTGGCGTATATCTCGGCGGCCTTTGCAAAGTAGTCGACTGCTTGCCTGAAGTTTTTCCGTGCGTCTTCATTCAGGGGGGTCTTCATCTTGTGATAGCATTCCGCTATATGCCGGTATATTATCGCAAGCTCGTCCTCCCTGCCTAGGGCGACGTAGAATTCGACGACTTTAAGGTAGTCTCCGAGCGCGGATTTGTAGTTTCCGGATGAAAAACCGTAGTCCGCCTTCTTAAGGTAGGCGGTTGCCTCGGTTTCCTTGAGCAGGTCCATGGCTTTGTTTAATACTAATTTAATGCGGGGGTATATATCTTAACACTCATATAGTCGTCTGGCCTTATTATGAACGAAGCAATGGAGGAGGCGCGCAGGCTCCTGAAGCAGGCGTGCGGCGATGATGTCCGGCTGGAGGACGTCAAGGTTTCGGCGATGGCCGACTTGTCGTCGTCAATAGCGTTCAGGCTTGCGAAAAGCCGTGGTGAAAGTCCTATCGACCTGGCTAAAAAACTGGCGGAGCGCGTCAAGCCGTGCGGACTGATTGGCGGCGCCGAGGCGGTGAACGGCTACGTTAATTTCCGCCTGGACTACGGCAACTTCACACGGCATGTCTTGCGCCGCATACAGGCCGAGGAGGAGGACTACGGCCGGCCTCTTGTCAGCTATGACGGGAAAATCGTTCTCGAGCACACGTCCGTCAATCCGTCCGGGCCGATACACGTCGGGAGGCTTCGCAACAGCATAATAGGCGATTCCATCCGGCGGATTCTGTCGTTTGTCGGCTATGACGTGGAGACGCATTATTTCGTGAACGACATAGGCAAGCAGATGGCGCTGATTGCGCTGGGCTTCAAAGAGAACATAGCTCCTGACGTGGATGTCATGGAGAAATACTCTAAATTCAAAGAAAAGCCGGACTTCCTGGTGTTCTTCGAGTATGTTTCTGCGAACCGCGTGTTCGAATCAGACCCCGGATTCAAGGACAGAGTACAATCCCTCATAATGAAGGCCGAGAGCGGCGACGCAGGCGCACTAGAGCTGATAACATCGGTCGCCGTCAGGTGCCTTTCAGGCCAGCGGCAGTTGTTCGACAGTCTTGGCTTCAAGTTCGACATTTTTGACTTCGAGAGCAAGTTCATCAAAGACCGCTCCGCCTTTGACGTCGTGGCCCGGTTGGAGAAGCAGGCCGTCTGGAAGGACATCGAGATAGGCTCAGGCCTGGACCTTTCCGGTTTGGGCCTTGCGAAGGGCGGCGGCATTACCGTCCTTAGGCGCAGGGACGGTACGACGGTTTATCTCGCCCGGGACCTTGCCTACCATCTTGAGAAGCAGGGATGCGGGGACCGTTTGATTAACGTCCTCGGCGAGGACCATAAGCTTCAGGCGATGGAGCTTGAGGCGATTCTTAGGAATTTCCTCGGTTTCACCAAGCCGATAACGGTCGTACACTACAGTTTTGTCTCCTTCGAGGGCAGCAAGCTGTCCACTCGCCGGGGGGAAATCGCATCGGTAGACGAACTGCTTGAGGAGGCTTTGGATAAGGCGGCTGCCGAAATTGAGAAACGCGGCATAGCCGGCATGGAAACGGCGTCTCAGATAGGCATCGGCGCCGTAAAGTACCACATCATCAAGACGGCGCCGTCAAAGCCGATTACCTTCCGCTGGGAGGAGGCGTTGAGCTTCGAGGGGGAGGCCGCACCGTACATACAGTACGTCCACGCCCGCTCCTGCCGCATTATCGAGAAGGCTGGAATTGACGCATCCAAAATCGACGTCGAGGGAATCGACGTCCAATTGGACGAGCCCGAACGCCAGCTTCTTAAGGAATTGTCTCTCTTCCCGGATGTCATAGACTCGGCCGCAAAAGACCTAAAGCCAAGCACTCTTGCAAACTACCTCTACGAGCTATCGTCGGTCTACAACAAGTTCTACATCCAGTGCCCGGTCATAGCCTCCGTTGACAGCGTCAGGGAGCGAAGGCTGCTTATTGTGCAGTCCACAAGGCAGGTGATAAGGAACGGCCTCTATCTCCTTGGGATAGACGCCCCGGACCGGATGTAAGTCGCTATTTTAATAAGGCGTTCGTAATACTCTTTTATGAAAAAGCCGCACGGCATCCGCAAGCACGGCGCTGCCAGAGTATACTACCTGAAGAGCGAGTGCAGCAACTGCGGGGCCGGCGAGACGCTCGCATGCTATGAGGACAGCATAGACAAGCGAAGCTTCCATAACGACTTCTGGGAATGCCCAAACTGTTTTAGGATTTACTGCGGGGACTGCCTGGCCGGCTGGGTCGGGGGAGCGTGCCCGCACTGCGCAAACGTAAAGCTTGTGAAGCTGACTCCGCTTGAGGTCTACCGGTGCAACCTTTGCTTCAACGACGAGAAAATAAAATTCTGCCAGATATGCCGCTACCCGCACCTTAAGAAGAGGAAAAAGGACTAGGTTATCTCAAGCATCCGCTCGATGGATTTTCTGGCCTTTATTGCGGTATCCTGCGGGACTTCGACCCGGTTTTGCATGTTCTTCAGAGATGACAGGACTTTTTCCAGCGTGATAGTCTTCATTGTCGGGCAGATTGCCATGTCTGAAGCGGGATAGAACTTTTTTCCCGGAATCTCCTTGTGCATCCTGTAGAGGATGCCCTTCTCGGTCCCGATGATGAATTCCTTTCCCGGGGATTTCTTGCAATATTCTATGATGCCTTCGGTTGAGGCTATATGGTCCGCGACGTCCTGGACCTCGGCCGGAACCTCCGGGTGGACGACCAGCTTCGCATCGGGATGCTTTTTGCGCGCCTGCTCCACGTCCTTTAGCGTAATCTGGTGGTGGGTCGGGCAGACGCCCTTCTCAGGGACCGGGACAATCCTCTTTCCCGTCCGCTTCCGGACGTAATGCGCAAGATTCAAATCCGGCCCGAAGATGATGGTATCCGACTTCATTGCGTTCACCACCTTGACGGCATTGCCTGAGGTGCACACGCAGTCGCACAACGCCTTCTCGCTCGCATGCGTGTTGATGTACAATACGACCTCAGCGCCGGGATACTGCTTCCGGGCCTTCACTATGTCATCCGACGTAAGCAGCATCGCCATCGGGCAGAGCGCCTCCACGGCCGGGATGAGCACAGTCTTTTCAGGATTGAGAATCTTCGCGGTCTCGGCCATGAAATCCACCCCGCAGAAGACAATCACGTCGGCGTCGGTCTTCGCGGCCTCCCGGCTGAGGCCGTAGCTGTCGCCCAGATAGTCTGCCACGTCCTGAACCTCGGGACGCTGGTAGTTGTGGGCGAGTATTACGGCGTTACGCTCCTTCTTGAGCGCGCGTATTTCCGACTGGAGATGGCTGTTATCCATTCTAACGAAGTGTAAAACAATAAGGCCGCAGGGGGCGCTAAATGAGTATACCTATTTGGGCGGCTTAATATTAAACTACTCTTAAATAAGTACATGAAAACAGTCGTAGTGGGGGTCTGCGGGAGCGTCGCAGCAGTCCGGGTGCCTGAACTCGTCCGGGAGCTCTCCCGACGCAATTTCACCGTGCAGTGCGCCATGTCCGAGGCCGCAAAGGGGATTATCCACCCGAACGTCCTTGAATGGGCCTCCCAGAGCCCGGTCATAACCGGCCTTTCAGGAATGGTCGAGCACGTCCAGCTTCTCGGAGTCGGCGGAAAGGCAGACTTGCTCCTAATCTGTCCTGCAACGTCAAACACAATCAGCAAGATAGCCTGCGGCATAGACGATACCGCAATAACGACA
This sequence comes from Candidatus Altarchaeota archaeon, assembly GCA_028712125.1. Lineage (GTDB taxonomy): Archaea > Altiarchaeota > Altiarchaeia > IMC4 > SCGC-AAA252-I15 > VGJA01. The sequence continues at coordinate 13,598 of JAQTQS010000025.1, read as the reverse complement.
ATGGCCGCGACCGCCCTAGGCTCAGGCAAAAAAGTCATAATAGTTCCCGCAATGCACATATCGATGTACGACAATGTCTTCGTAAAAGAAAACATCCAAAAGCTCAAGAAAGCAGGCGTCATATTCGTAGGGCCGAAACTGGAAGGCACCAAGGCGAAAATCGCGGACGAAACCGACATAGTAAAGGCGGTCGAGAAGGCGGCCAAACATGGAAAAAAGTGAAAAAATAGTGCTGGCTGTTGTTGCCGTCGCGCTTGTGATAGTGCTCCTTTTCTTAGCTCCTTTTTTAGGAATAGTCTTGTGGCAGCTTGGCGTCTTCAACATCGGCTCGACCCCCGTGACGTCCAGTGGTTTTGCCAAGATAAAACCCCAGCTAGTTTCAGCCGACTTCGAGGAGGACGGAACATTCTCGGCTTTGTTCACCAACGGCGCGGGCACGACGATAACTTTGAATCAGACAGGCATTGTGGTTTCCGACGCATCAGGCCTAAAGTGCGAGACCGTCCGCATTGAGCCTGCGTCGGTAAGCGCTGGGGATAACTTCCGGCTGACCTCCAGCGGATGCACCGCACTCAGCCAGGAAGATACATACAATCTGGCTTTTTCCATACCCTACCACACAACGATAGGGAATATAACCCGGGAGCGCACCGAAAACGGAAAAATAAGGGGGCTAGTTGAATAAATTTGATATAGGTTAATTTAATCACAATGGCTTTAACTCCTCAGCAGGGCGTTGACATCGTCTCCTATGCGCGTGCGGTGATTGAAGGCCATTACTCCGGCAGCAAGCATGATGTGCCGGTCTCTCTTGCTGAAATCTTTAAAGAAAAGCGCGGCGTCTTTGTCACACTGGAGAAGAACCGCCAACTCCGGGGTTGCATCGGCTTTCCCGAGCCGATAATGCCTTTGGGCGACGCGGTCCGGCAGGCGGCATTGGCCGCGGCCTTGGAAGACCCTCGTTTTCCTCCCGTCGAAGGCAAGGAAGTCGGGAAGCTTACAGTCGAAGTCTCGGTCCTGACAGTTCCGGAGCAAATCAAGGTGAAGAATCCAAAGGACTACGTCAATGAAGTCAAGGTCGGAGTCCACGGCCTTATTGTCGAGAAAGGCTTTTACAGGGGCCTTTTGCTTCCGCAGGTTCCTGTTGAGTGGAAGTGGGGTGTCGAGGAGTTCCTGTCCGAGACGTGCATGAAGGCAGGGGTTAGCCCGGATTCGTGGCTTGCGCCCGGGACGAAGATTTACCGTTTCAGCGCGCAGGTGTTCAGCGAGGAGGCGCCGGGCGGAAAGGCGGTTGAGCGCGACCTGTCCCGTTAATTTACTCCTTTGGCAGTAGTTCCACTGTCACTGGGCTTGCATTCTTAATCCCCATCTCCTTTCTCAGGTTGAGCGGGCTTATCAGCTCCAGCTCGTTCTTGTGATGCGTCCGCTCGGGAAGCGCGAGATAGCAGTCCGCCTTCCTCTTGCCTGCTGACAACCGCACTTTAATCAGCCTTAACAGACCGAAGCTTCGGCCGTCTTTTTCGAACGGCCGCACAGTCGCGTAGACGAATCGGGCCAATCCTGACGGAATGTTTTCCACGCTGACGTTCAGAGTGCCGTAAAAAGGCCTGAAGCCCAAGGCCTGCTGTATCCTGTCGGCATACGTCCTTATGTAATAAGCTCCCTCGCCTATTCCAGTGCTTATCTTGCCTGCAAGCCGTATGCCTTTCTTCCCCTCGAGGAACAGTCCGAGGTCGCGGTGCATTCCCCCGAGGAGTGAAATACCTTCCGGTGTTAAAGCCAGTTCCTGACCCCTCTTCCTCACAAGACGAGTTATCAGGCCTTCCCTTTCAAGTCGGGCCAAATATCTAGATGCGGTCTGCTGGGAGACGCCGGCTACAGCGCCTAGATTCGCGGATGATATTGTTGTGGTTGCGTCCGTGCTGTCAAGCATGCGGCTTAGCTCGAACAAGAGGAGACGGCGGTCTATCATGCTACTCATTTATGAGTAATTATTTAAAAAGTCATTTGAAAAATCAGTAATAGAAAAAAGACACTACCACAAAAGTTAAATATCAATCCCCAGCTCGCGTGCAATCTCCTCGTACCTATTGCGTATCGTGACCTCTGTAACCCCGGCCAGTTTGCCCGCAATCCCCTTCTGCGTCTTCTTGTCGTTCGTCAGCTTGCCGGCCAGATAGATTGCCGCGGCCGCAACGCCCGTCGGCCCCCTGCCGCTCGTCACGCCCTTCACACGCGCCTTGTTGAGAATCTCCAACGCCTTGGCCTCGGTCTCCCCGGACAGGCCGAGCTCGCATGCGAACCTTGGGACGTAGTCCATGGGCGTCGCGACCGGCATCCTCAGGGCAAGTCTGCGGCAGGCGAAGCGGTAGCTCCTGCCGATATCCTTCTTCTTGACGCCCGAAACCTCTGCAAGCTCCTCCAAAGTCTTCGGCAGATGGTGCTTTCTTGAAATCAAGTAGATGATGGCCGCAACAACGCTCTCGATGGAACGGCCGCGGACAAGGCCCTTGTTCACGGCCTTGCGGTACCACATCGCGCACTCCTCCTTGATGTTGCCGGGAAGGTTCATGTAAGCGCACATGCGGTCAAGCTCCGGAAGCGCGATGGAAAGATTCCTCTGGACGCTGTCTGACATGCGGCTGCGCCTCTGCCACTTTCGCAAACGGTAAAGCTGGGCTTTTCGCTCGGGCTGTATTGCGCCGCCCCGGATGTCGCGGTCGTAGCGGTCAATCTCGGTAGTCAACCCCTTGTTGAGCTTTGCGAACTTCACAGGGCCGCCGGTCCTAGCCCGCTTGGACTTCTGCTCCTCGTCGAACGCCCGCCACTCCGGCCCGAAGTCGAACAATTCGGCCTCGATTACGCTGCCGCACTTGCGGCAGAGTATCTCGCCGTGCTTATAGTCAGTGACGACCTCGCCGCTTCCGCAGGCTCCGCACACGGGCTTGGGCTTTTCAGCCATTCCTCACACCCCACGATACGGTGCAGCCGTCTATGGAACGGCTTGCCGTCGTAGAAAGCCTGACGACTACATATGGCTTTCGGACGCTCCCGATGACATCAAAGACAGAACCTATCTTCCTGCCGCCTGTAGAAACACTCCAGCCCAAATCCGGAATATCATTGCCGGACATCTCAACGACCGCTTGGTTTCCAATGTGTGAGACAATCCTTCCAGACATAATGAGAGACACCCCGGCGAAACTACGTACCATATTGGATTAAGTATATAAGAATAATCCGCGGCGGTGCGCTGTTCTCAGGCCGTTTCGACGGATTAAATACGCCCAACTACCATTGTATTATGAGGTAAATCCAAGGGCAAAATGGACCTTTTAGAAAGACTCTGCAAGGCTGGCGGCATCTCCGGATTCGAAGACGACGTCCGGGACATCATGATAGAAGAGTTCAAGAAGGCGAAATGCGACGTTTCCGTCGACAAGCTGGGAAACGTTATAGCCAAGAAGGGCAAGGGAAAGACGCGCATAATGCTCGCGGCCCACATGGACGAGGTCGGCCTCCTCGTCAAGCACATCAACAAGGACGGCTTCATCAACTTCGTGAAAATCGGCGGCGTGGACGACAGGGTTCTCGTAAACCGCGTTGTGAAGATAAAGACAAAGTACCACCTAACCGGCAGCATCACCGGCGTCATCGGCGTAAAGCCGCCTCACCTCCAAAAAGACAAGGAATCCAGGGAAGCGATAAAGCACGAGGACATGTACATCGACATCGGGGCGCGCGACCAGAAGGAGGCGAAAAAGCTAGTCAGCATCGGAGACCCGATAATATTCCTGCCGAACTTCGAAGTCCTCAACGAGAACATCATAGCCGCAAAATCATTGGACAACCGGCTGGGATGCTACGCGCTCATAGAAATAATGAAAAACCTCCCCAAAGTAAACGCAGAAGTGTACGCAGTCGGCACGGCGCAGGAGGAAGTCGGCCTCAAGGGCGCACGAGTAGCCGCCTTCAGGATTAATCCCGACTACTGCATCGCAATCGACATAACGCTTTCAGGCGACACGCCCCAAATAAAGGAGAACGAGTCAAACCTCAAAAGCGGAAAAGGCCCCGCCATAACGATACTGGAAGCCTCGGGCCGCGGCGTCGTCACCCACCCGAAGGTGATGGACATCCTCGTTAAAACCGCCGGGAAAAACAAGATACCCTACCAGATAGACGTCCTTGAGGGCGGCATGACAGACGCGGCATCGGTATACATGACCCGAGAGGGCATACCGTCCGGGGCCGTTTCAATCCCGATACGCTACACCCACGCGCCGGTCGGCCTGTTCCATAAAAAGGACCTTGAAAGCACAATCCAGTTGGTGTCAAAAAGCCTGCAATACTTCGCGTGAACATGACCGACCTTAAACGGATCGCATTAGTTGCCGCCGTCATCTCCATGGGAGGCCTGCTCTACCTTTCGCTCAACTGGATACCCGTCATCGGCCCGCTCGCGGCCGGGTTTTTCGTCGGCTACTCTCAGCAGGGAAGCACGCCCAAGGCGGTCTTTAGGGCCGGCGCCTATGCGGGGCTCCTCGGCGTCGTCGGAGTCGCCATGCTGCTTGACACAATCGGCCTTCTCGACACAAGCCAGACCAGCACCGCAATAGTCTTCCTTACGCTATGGGTATTGCTCGTATGGAACATCGTCGGCGTATTGCTCGCAGGCATCGGCGGCATGCTCGGCTCCCTCACAGGCCAGGCGAAGCGCCTCGTGGACATCCTCCAGTCCGGGGCCGGATTCCCGCTTAACATATCGCTTGGCATGCCAAGGCCCCGCCGCGTCGTGAACCTGCGGCCGCCACCCGCCTACAGCAATGAACGGCCCGGGCATGAGGATGAGAAAAAATTGAAGTTCTCTATATGCCCGCAGTGCGGGGCGAGCAATCCGGACACGAGCGCCCTGTGCGGCAGCTGCGGCATGACACTGCGCTAGAATGAACAAGCATCCGCCCTACCTGAGAAGCCACGCCATAACTCTGACACTCCTGTCTGCGGCATTCCTTTCAGGCATAATATTCGGAGCCATCGCATACCCCCACGCCCGCGAGCAGACAGAGCAACTCGCGTCCATGCTAAAAAACCTGATAAACACCGACAGCCAGCTTTCCACGGCGCTGGGCATATTCATGAAAAACATGCAAGCGTCCTTCATAATGCTCCTCCTCGGCCCGACGCTGGTAATGCCTTTTTTCATCGTTCATGCGAACGGCCTTCTCACCGGGCTTGTCATCGGCATGGCGGCCGAACGCGGCAAGCCGCTGTTGAAGATAGCGGCCGGGCTGATGCCGCACGGGATAATCGAACTAGCCGTATTCTTCCTCACTGCGACGCTTGGCATGGACGTGACGCTCTCCGCTATCCGGAATAAGGGACGCAGGCTTGCCGCAGTAAAAGAAGCCGTGATACACGCATTGAAAACCTACATAACGGTCGTGATGCCGCTCCTCCTCATCGCGGCGTTCATAGAAGCCTACATCTCGGTCAAAATAATACAATAGAACCTCAGAAACCGAAAAGGCGTGTAATCCTGCGTCCCGCCCTCCGCAAGCCCCCCAGCCGTTTCCCAAGGCTCCTTCCCGCGCCCTTCAGCAGGCTTGTGATGACCTTCTTCACCGCAAGCTTCCTGACGTGAATATCGCCCACATTCCTGTCCAGCTCAGGCTTCTGCTTTACCCTAATCTGCGCCAGAACCCACTCCCTGACCTTCTCCAGGTCCTGCACGATATTACGCCTTACCGGGCCCCGCTGTTTTTCCGCAATCATCCTCTGATACCAAATACTATTATTGCCTAAACAAGGCTAAGTATAAGTGCACTCATGCAACGCATGATTTAAGAGCACGAAAATCCTAGGAATCAACAGGCATTGTTTGGGCAGCCTATTTCCAGCCAGTAGCAATCTAGGAAAATGGCTAATGTAAAAGAAATGGCCAGCCCAGGCAAAAATTGCGTCTATGTAAAGGATGCCACAGGAAAGCTGTTCTCGGACAAGGCGCACGAACTGTTCGAAGCGATACGCGACGAAAGATACGGATTCCTCCTTGACAGCAGCTCACTGCCAAACAGGCTGGGTCGCTACTCGATACTCGGCTACCAGCCGATGCACGTCCTGCAAGCCAAAAGCGGGAAATACAAGATAATCACGACGGGCCGTTCCTCATCCTATAACGGCGACCCGCTGGAAAAGCTCGAGGAGCTTTTAGCTTTAAACAAAGTTGAATACTCCGGCAATCTGCCATTTGTCGGCGGCGCCGTAGGCTACCTGAGCTACGACCTCTGCCAGCTCACGGAAAACATGAAGCTGGACAAGCCGGATGAAACCGGAATGCCGGACATGGAATTCGGATTCTACGAAAAGGCAGTAGTCTGCGACAATCTCAAAGGCACGGTCTGCCTGACATCCTGCGGAAAGACCCTTGAATCATGCAAGGCAGGGATAGGCGAATTAACAGAAAAATTCAGAAAAAAGCCCGATACCACAGCCGACAGAAAAAACATCATAAAATCAAAAGTAAAATCCAACTTCACAAAACCCGGATACCTTCGCACCGTGGAAAAAATAAAGGACTACATCCGGGCCGGCGACACGTATCAAGTGAACCTGTCGCAGAACTTCACCACGACACTAAAGGAAAACCCCTGGAGAGTGTACAAGAGACTGCGGAATATCAACCCCGCACCCTTCGCAGCCTACCTCAACTACGGGAAAACCAGGATACTAAGCTCCTCGCCGGAACGATTCCTAAAAGTCAAAGACCGCACAATAGAGACAAGGCCGATTAAAGGCACACGGCCGCGGGGTGCAGACGAAAAAGAAGACAGGAAACTCGCAAGAGAACTCTTATCCAGCGAGAAAGACAAGGCCGAGCACGTGATGATAGTAGACCTGGAGAGAAACGACCTCGGTAAAGTATGCGAATACGAAAGCGTCCACGTGCCTGAATTTGAAATCCTCGAAACATACCCGACTGTCCACCACATGGTCTCCACAGTAAGGGGAAGACTGCGCCAGGGCACAAGCATAATAGACTGCATAAGAGCCTGCTTCCCCGGAGGCTCGATAACAGGCGCGCCAAAAATCAGGGCAATGGAAATAATCAACGAGCTGGAGCCAACGAGACGCAACCTCTACACCGGGGCTGTCGGCTACCTTGGCTTCAACGGCGCAATGGACCTGAACATCGCCATAAGGACGATAATCTGCACCCCCAAGACAACGTGCTTCAGCGCAGGCGGCGGCATAGTCGCGGACTCAAAACCAGAGGCCGAATACGACGAGACGATTCACAAAGCCCGCGCCCTATTTCAAGTTCTCGGCGTAATAGTCTAACAAGATGAAAGCGTGCGTAAACGGCAGGATGGTCGGCGAAAAGGCGCCTGCAATAAGCGTCCTGGACTACGGCATCCTCTACGGCTACGGACTCTTTGAAAGCATGCTCGCAATAAATGGCACAATATTCAGGCCGGACAAACACCTACTCCGGCTAAGGAAAGCAGGCGGCGTCATCCGGCTGCCGATACCATGGGCCGACAATGAGCTCAAACAAATGCTCCAAAAAACCCTCAATGTAAACAAGCTGAAAGACGCCTACATCCGGCTCACGATAACAAAAGGCCCGGGAGAGCCGAGGCTGGACTCCACAATAAAAAACCCCACACTCGTCATAATCGCAAGAAACCTGCCGAAAGGCATCGTAGAAAAAAAGTCGAAAGGAGTCAAACTCGCAATATCCAACCTATACAGAATCAACTCAAAAGACATACGCTCCAGAGTAAAAACCACAAACTACCTCCTCAACGCGCTGGCCAAAGCAGAGGCAGACGCTCTAGGAGCCAACGACGTCATACTGCTGAACGAAAAAGGCATGATAGCGGAATGCTCGACTGCCAACATCTTCACAGTATCAAGAGGAATGCTAATAACGCCCTCAGTCGAATCCGGAATACTCCCCGGCGTGACAAGAGATGCGGTAATCGAAATCGCAAGCAAAATCGGAATCAAGACAATAGAAAAAAACCTTGCGGCAAGCGAGCTAACAAGCGCGCAAGAAGCCTTCAAAACAAGCTCAATAACGGGAATAACCCCAATAACCCAAATAGACGGCAAAAAAATAGGAAACGCAAAACCCGGCGGAATAACAAGAAAACTGCAAAAAGAATACGACAGACTAATAAAAAAAGAATGCGGTATGCAACACGAATTGACTTAAAAGACGCTAAAAAAGTAAAACGGCGGGGGATAACCCCCCACCATACGATAACCCTACTGCCCGCAATTAGCAAGACACTGGGACTTCGCTTCCTCGTCAGGCATCATACCGCAAACACCGCACGCAGATGCGGTGATATCGCTCATATCCTGGAACGTCACCTGAGACGGCACTGAAAACATGCTGTCGGAAATAACTTCGGCCTTGCAGTCAACCTGGACTGCAGACTTCGAAACATCAGACAAGTCAGTATACCCCTCCGGCTTACCGGAAGAGCTCTTCATCTTCTCGATGTTAAACTTGATGCCTGTAGCAGCACCCTCAGCCCAGGTGTAAACCCACGTGCCGTCGCTCACAGTCGTGTAAGACACACCCTCAACGGTGGAATGCGACCTGTACATCTTGCCCTTAATCAAAGCGTCCATCGAAACATCCTTAAAGGAATAAGTACAGCGATATGAACCGCCCGAAGACATCGCAGAAACAAGATCCTTAATATCCGACACAACACCGCCAGCAGCCTGCGTAGTCGTAGCGGCCTTAGTATTGGACTGCTGCGGAGTTGATGCTTCCGCCGGCTGAGTCACCTCAGGCTTCGTCACTTCAGACTGGGCACCGCCGCCCGTAGAAGACAAACAACCACCCAACGCCAAAACACAAACCATAAAAACAACCGGAATCACATATTTCACCTAAAACACCTCCAATACGTGTATATCATGGAATACCGAATAAAAAACAGAATAATCCCGCCAACGAATACAAAAAACAGAAAAATAATCCAACACCCTAAACACCTCCCAGAGGAGTAACACACTAGATTTAATCCCCAAAATCCTAAATACATACCCAAGTGAAATTCAGCTCAAAAGGGGCTGAATGGAAAAATTTATCCAGCCCGTGGAACCCGCTACTTCTATCACTCCCTAAGACAAGAACAAGAACACATTTATCACTTCTAATCTTGATAACACCTCGTATTGGATAATACACAGTGTTATCAAAATCTGATTTTCAAGCCTTGGATCGCAATTTTCCAGAATTCGTTTGAATGATTTTCCAGATTAAACTAATCTTAACTATTAGCGAGTTATCCGCTAGTATTGATTACATATTGATATTTTCCAACCAAAATATATTCCAATATTTTTATACAGCTATTACAATAACTCTATTGTAAGGTGGTTGGGTTCGATAATAGGGCAAGGTGGGGTGTCCTAGATTCTCTTATTTCTTTCCATGGAATTTTTCTTGCGGTGTTCTCCGTATTCCTAATGTTGAGCATTGTTCCCTCTTATGCTCTTGCGTTGTCTACAGACTCTGCTGACACTAACTCTGTTCCAGCAGGGGATACTTCAGCCTCTCCATCCGACTCGGAATCGGCTATCCCTACTGATCAAGCCATTACTGACACCCCTACACAGTCGGCGTCAAATACTCTAGTTGACCCAGATGTTTCCGACACCCTCGCGCAGTTTGCATCGGATACTACTACAGGTCAGGCTGTTGATGATACTCAAGCGGTTCCGGTGGATGCTGCTACTGATGCTGAGGAGGCGGCTGTTGATAATGGAGTTAGTGCTTTAACCGAGGAGCCGGATCCGGATGCGCGTCTTTCACCTTCGGCGTCTAAGCCTCAGCTATCCAGCAATGGTTTTTATGAGACGAGTCTCTTTACCGGCAGTGCCAGTTACTTTTATCCCATAATCGTTCCTCCTGGGACGAATGGCATGACTCCCAGTGTAGTGTTGACTTATAACAGCCAGGCTGCGGGCGGGAGGGCTAGTTGGGTCGGTCTTGGCTGGGACGTGGGTTTGAGTTATGTCCAGAGGGATGTTAATTATACTCCTAGTAATTTGAGCGATGACAAGTTTAATCTGTTTCTCAACGGCCAGAGTTTCGAGCTTGTGTACGTCCCGTCGGATGGCAGGTATCACACTTCGATTGAGTCATACCTTTATATCGAGAATAAGAGTGGCAGCGTCAATAATACAAAAGGCGACTACTGGGTTGTCAGGACGACCGACGGGACTAAATACCGGTTCGGATACTATAATAATTCAGAGGCTGTCTGTTCCAACAGGGACTATGTCACGAGATGGGGCCTTGATGAAATTGAAGACATGCATGGGAACCATATATACTTTAATTACAGCAAAAACCCCAACACCAATGATATTGGCGCGGTTTACCTGAGTAAAATCGAGTACAACAACGACCGAAACAGGAGTATCGAATTCATATTGGAAAATTCCGGCAGGCCGGATAACGTCACTTCCTATGAGCAGGGTTGTAAGGTTCGCGAGTCGAGGCGTTTATGGGAGATTGTAACGAAAGCGAACGGAAACATGGTCAGGACGTATGTCCTAAATTACACTACAAACAACCAGTCGTCAAAATCCCTGCTGTCGTCCATCACCGAGCAAGGAAGCGTTGAAGCCCTCCCGCCGGTAAAATTCGAGTATTATCCTGATGGAGTAAGTTATGACGAAGATGGATCGAGTTGGCTTAAAAAAATCGGAGTACGCCTCCAAATCCCCTATTTCACACTAGCCGACATTAACGGCGACGGACTCTCGGATATAGCGGTAGGCTCGTATAATCAAGACACTCAGGAAGACTGGGGGGCGTATCTGAACAACGGAACCAGTTGGAATAGCACCTACAAGCGGTGGGCCCTGATAGAAGGGCCTTATTTGGGCGATCCGAATACTACTTTGATGGATGTCAATGGCGACATGCTCCCTGATATTGTCTATTGCAAGTATGGCGGCTCCTCAATGCGAAATTGGACGGTGTACCTAAATAATGGGACTAATTTCAACGGGACTGGCGTGGTCTGGGCTACCCTGAATGGGACTATATTAAGCGATGGGAATGTTACGCTGGCAGACGTCAACGGGGATAATCTGCCGGATATTGTTAAAACCTATCAGAATTCTTCGCTGGGCTGGAATTGGACCGTCTGGCTGAACAACGGCAGCATGTGGAGCAATACCTCCTCCTATTGGGGCACAATAAACGCTAGCCTGGGTGATATAAATGTCACGCTCGCGGACGTCAACGGAGACGGCCTCCCGGACATCGTCAAGGCGCCTAAGAACCAAAACTGGACTGTCTGGCTGAATAAGGGTGACTGCTGGGAGAGTGATAAACAGGTTTGGTCTTTGAATATAAGCAATCAGGTATATATTGGCGCATCGGGGGTGTCGTTGTCTGATGTGGATGGCGACGGCTTGAGCGACATAGTTAAAAGTGGCTCTAGTTCAGGGCATGCATGGTTGAACAATGGAAAAGGTTGGAGTAATACTTCTATAAATTGGACTACAACCACCTCCATTTTGGACTCGGCTATTACTGTTTTGTCAGACGCTGATGGAGACGGGCTTCTTGATGCCGTCAAGAGTGTTGATCATAGCGGGAATAGCTCTCCTGATGAATTATGGGTTTTTATGAACGGGGGGTATTCACCCAACCTCTTGTACCGGGTAAACAACGGTTTTGGCGGCGTTACCGAGATTCAATACGCGCATTCCACGGAATACAACAATAGCGCCGGCGGCAACCTGTCCAAGCTCCCCATGAGCGTGAGTGTCGTAAGCCGCACGTTGAGCGATAACGGGCTTACCGTGGATCAAAATGTCACAACCACCACCACGACTACCACTACCACCACCCCCGCATGCCATGGCACCACCCCCAAATGCGACGCAAACTATTGTACTGCCGACTGCAAGTGCTATCACGGCGAGGGCGACTGCGACAGCGATAATGAATGCGTTACCAGCACGGCATGCACCGCCAATGTCGGCGCAAAGTACGGCTGTCCGCGGTGGGTGGACGTGTGTGTGACTACTTCAGTTACACCAACTACACTGCCTGCTAACATACGTGAAGTCAACTACACCTACGCCGGGGGTTTATACGACACTAAACACAAGGAATTCCGCGGGTTCAAAACCGTAAATGTCACGGATTCTTATAGCAACATAGTAGTCCACTACTTCCACCAGAACGACTCACTCAAAGGGCGGGAGTATACGACCGCCGTTTTGAACAAGAGCGGCAGTATATTCTCAAAGACGGTAAACGCCTACAGCGAACGGTTTACGGACGGCATTTACGCAGTCTACCTGAATAAGACTGACAACTATGCCTATGACGGCGTTGAAAGCAATCCTAAGATAACCGTTACTAAATACTGGTATGACAATTACAGCAACGTAATCAGGACCGACATGTTGGGCGACAACTCTACTACAATGGACGACCGGTACCAGATAAGCGAATACGCCAATAATACCGGCTTATGGATTGTCAGCAAGCCTAAACGCGCTGCCCTGTACGCGTCCGATGGAACAACCAAGATAAGCGAGACCAAATACTATTATGACGAGCAATCTTACGGCGAGCCTCCGCTTAAAGGCGATTTGACCACAAAAGAGTGCTGGCTTGACGGCGGCGTCAATCCGACTGTCAACTATACTTACGACCATTATGGTAACGTCGTCACCAAGACCGACGCACTAGGGCATACAACCCGTTTGGTATATAACGTTAGAGATTCGACTTGCACCTATCCCGAGAAGATAATCAACGCCTTAGGTCAGGAGTCTAGGTATAAATTCGAATTGGGCACTGGAAATCTTTTATGGATTGTCGACAGCAACGGCTTCAACACATCTTTCGAGTATGATAGCCTTGGCAGGCTGGTTAAGGAAGTCAAGCCTTATGACAGCAGTGATTACCCGACCGTTCAATATACTTATTATCGCGACGGTGTTGCACCGGAGGGCATGAAGGTTGCCAGTCGTGAGACAGTAGGCGGGGGCACGCTCGACTCTTATACTTTTGTTGATGGTTTCGGCAGTATCGTTCAGTCCCGCCGGGGTGCGGATGATGTCAGTAAAGAAATTGTGGTCAATAGTTTTATTGACAATTTGGGCAGGGTTGCCCGCCAGAGCGTGCCGTATCTCGCAAACAAGACCGGGAATTACTCCAATCCAGACTCGGCTGTCTTGAACGTCTCCACATTCTACGACCCACTGGGCAGGATGGTTAGCGTCCGGAACACCGATGGCACTTACAGGAACACCAGCTACGACCATTGGGTTAATACTGTAACCGATGAGAACGCTCACTTTAAAGTCTTTTACTACGACGCCTTCGAGCAGATTATTAAAGTAGAAGAGCACAACGGTAACGAAGTCTACAACACCACTTATGGTTATAATACTCGCGACGATTTAGTCAATATTACCGACAATCTCAACAATACTTTCCGTTTCGAATACGACAGTCTCGACAGGATGACCGGCTTGCGCGACCCTGATCTGGGCAATTGGACGTATGCTTACGATGCAGCAGGCAATCTTGT
>JAQTQS010000024.1 GCA_028712125.1 Candidatus Altarchaeota archaeon | reverse complement strand
CTCTTGAAAGAGCGTTTGAAGTAAACTATGGCAAGATTATTCGACCGGATGGCTGACAAGCTCGACGCCATGTACGAACAGAAAACGTTCGACAAGGCGCGCTATGACGCGGAAACGTCACTCTCTCGGGCCGTCCTTTGGGTTAAGCATCTTTTTTACGCATGGCTGTTCATGGTATTCCTCTCCTTCGTGCTTCTCGTGCTAGCAAGCCCGGTTCTCATCCGGTCTGAAAACCGCATACTCCTTGGCATGGGCGCGCTCGCATACAACATAGTGTCCGGGCTGATGATGTGCCACCAGCTCCCGATGCGCTCGCTGTTCATAAACGGAGTCCAGCAGGCGGTCTGCGCCCGCGACGCCGGCATATACCTTGGGATAGTCATAGGGGGATTCGTCTTCCTGAAGGGCGTGCCATCCTTCCTTAAGACCAAGAAATTCCTCGTCATGGCGACAATCCCGATAGCGCTGGACGGCGTTACGCAGACTATATTCAACCTCCGCGAGAGCAACAACGCCCTGAGGATAATCACCGGCCTGATATTCGGCTTCGGGATAATGGTCTTCGTGCTGGCCCGCATCCGCTCTCTAAACCAGAGCGAGTTCCGGCAAAACATCCGGAGCGCTCAATTCAAATTCCTCCTCGCAGCGCTCCTCATAATCACCGCGTCCGCATTCATCAAGGCAAGCGCGCTTGCCGGCGACTCCTACACCTCCCAAAACGAAGCCATATACTCTGCCGGAAAAACGCCGTCGTCCGGCATACTATCCTACTACATCCCTCCCCGCTCACCGCTAAGCCTCTACTTCTACCCGCAAAAAGAACAGTACGCCGACAACGTCCTAAACGACCTGTGGAGCATGGACTTTCTGGCCGAAAACATAAGGCTCCTCACAAACGACTCATACCTCTTCAACCAGACCGACAACCTCGACCTGAACCTCCCGCTAAAGCACTACTACGGCCTGTGGGTCGTCGTATCATCCGAAGGCGGCGAAGGAATAACCGGCGAACCGACGGTATTCACAAGCGACCGCGGCAACTACTACTACCTTGACGCGGCCGACGGCATAGTGTTCGAGACCAACCGTCACTGACCCTAAACTGATTTATAAGCCCCATCCCCCATACATATAGGCAAAAATGAAAATCCAACACGCGGCAATACTCATCGCCATAGCCGCAATAGCGTCATACCTGGCCTTCAACGCAAGCCGGCCGTCAGCGCCGTCGTGCAAAGACGGAGTGTTAAACCAGGGGGAGACTGGCATAGACTGCGGCGGACCTTGCGGGCCCTGTGTCGTGTCGGATGCGGGCTGCGGGGGGCTTGCGAACGCGAGCGCCCGTTCGAAATGCTATTTCACCACGGCCACTAACACGGTGAATTCCACATTGTGCGATTTGATAGAATTGCAGCCTTTCAAGGACGACTGCTTTAAGGCGGTGGCAAAGCTGGCAGGCGAAAGCGTTCTTTGCGCGCGCGTCGAGGACGGCCTTGGTAAGGACGAGTGCCTGCGCGACGTCGCGATAGAGACCCTGAACAAGGAAACATGTTCGGGAATAGCCGACATCCCGCAGAAGGACTCATGCTACTACCGGATTGCATCAGACAAAAAGGACCTTGCAACCTGCCGGCTCATAGCGTCACAGGCTTCGATGAACACCTGCCTTGCGCTCGTCAACAAGAGCAGCATCTACTGCGACGAAATCACCGACCAGAACAGCAAAGACTGGTGCTATACGAAGGTTGCCGCCCTCAACCCCGACGCAAAGACATGCGCAAGCGTCCGCGCGACGCCGACCAAGGACCAATGCTACAAGACCGTAGCAGCCAAGAAGATAAACTTCGACCTATGCACGCTCATACAGAACAAGACCACCCAGTCTGAATGCCTCACCGACGTTGAGATTGCCAGAAAGCAGATGGAAGAGCTCCAGAAGCAGCTGCCGAACGCCACCATATCCCCGACCTAAAAAGAAAACGCAGTGCTCAGAAAGGCTTGCAGCAGGAAACGCCCTTCTTCCCGACGTGCTCCCGAACCGGCCGCAGAAGCTCCGCAAGGCTATCAGCCGCCGCATTCTTCAAGTCCATGGGATGCAGCTTCTTGGCCGCATAGTCGGACTCAAGCGCCTGGAAAGAATCGTACGACACGTCCCCCCCGAACTTCGCCGGCCGCTTCACCTCAAGTGTACCGGTCCGCGGGAACAACAGCAGTTTGCAAATCTCAAGCACGGGATTGCCCTCGCTCGCCTGCGGGCAGAAGGCGCCGTTAATCTTGCTCTTGATGGACTCAGGGCTCTCGTCAACCGCAATCATCGTCTCCGGCTTGCTGCTCGACATCTTCACGTCGGGCCCCTGCAGCGAGCATAATAGCGGGTTGTGGACGCACACCGGCTTCTTGCCGCCGATTAATGGCAGCGTTTCGCGTGCGAGCATGTGAATCTTGCGCTGCTCCATCCCGCCATGCGCGATGTCAACGCCCAAAGCCTTGATGTCCGCAGCCTGCATCAGCGGATAGATAACCTGAGACACGTGGGCGTTCTCGATGTCGCGCGCAACCTCCTGCATGCTTCGCAAGGCCCTGTTCAATGTCGAATTAAGGCCGAGCTCAAGAACGTCCCTGACATAATCCTTGTCGAACTGGAAGCTGCTGCCGACCACGAAATCAGCCTTCAATCCCGCGCCGATAAAACACTCCCTCCAGTACTCTATAATCCGGTTAATCCACTCTTCCCCGCCCTTGCGGTTCAGGCGCGTATGGACGTCGGCAAACAGGACCTTGACATCCAAGCCGGCTTCCATGAAATCAATCTGCTTGTTGACGGCGACCAGCGTCCCGATATGCACAGGGCCCGACGTCTCATAGCCGCAGTAGGTCGAAATCCGCCGGTTTCCGGCGAGCAAAGAGTCGAGCTCCTCAACCGTCACGATTTCAGCCAGATTCCTTTTTACAAGCTCGCTTTCCATTCTGCTGCCGGATTACCCATTAAACTGCATGAATAAATCCAAAAACTAAGAGCCCTTCAACGACTCCAGCGCGCTGATGACGTCCCAGATGATGGTCTTCGCGTGCATGGGAATGTTGACGTCATTGACGATTTCATCAAGCTCATAGACCGCAGTCGTGATATTGATGTCCTTGTCCTTCTTCGTGCTCGCAATATCCGCCTTGACGCGCTCCAGCACAAGCTTCACCCGCCTTGGAATAGAAGTATCCTTGATAGCCTCATCAAGCCTTAGCGACATTTCAGAGCTCATCTCAAATTCACAAAACAAAATATCTATGTATATGGACGTTCCTATTAAATAATGCCCGAAGGCCGGCCGAGGCACTTGAGCCCCAATCCACGATGAAATGACCGTTTCACTACCGTTACGGGAACCATCCGGCCGGCTCCTCTAAAACGCTCCCTAAAAACGCGCTCGACGCCAAACCCTAAGCCTGCCGCACCTCTTTTTATTCCGCAATAAACCTATAATGATACCATGCCAGAACGCCGTTACCTCGTCACCGCAGCCCTCCCGTACGCCAACGGCCCGCTGCACGTAGGCCACGCCATAGGCGCCTACATACCGGCCGACGTCTATACGCGGTACCTAAGGCTGAAGGGCGAGGACGTGCTCTACATCTGCGGGACAGACGAGCACGGGACGCCGATTACCGTAACGGCCGACGCAGAGGGCGTTTCCCCGAAGGACGTGGTGGACAAATACCACCGTATACAGGAAGACGCGTTCAAAAAACTGAACATATCCTTCGACAACTTCTCAGGCACCGCACGGCCGGCTCATTACAAGCTTTCGCAGGAGTTTTTCACAAGGGTGCTGGAAAAGGGATTCGTCTATGAAAAGACGGTCGAACGGCCCTACTGCCCGTCCTGCAAGAAGTTCCTGCCAGACCGCTATGTGAAAGGTATCTGCCCCGCGTGCGAAAGCCCGGACCAG
Source organism: Candidatus Altarchaeota archaeon (assembly GCA_028712125.1). Classification (GTDB taxonomy): domain Archaea; phylum Altiarchaeota; class Altiarchaeia; order IMC4; family SCGC-AAA252-I15; genus VGJA01. Next base: position 16,091 of record JAQTQS010000024.1, on the reverse strand, counting down.
CGCGGCGACCAGTGCGAAGCCTGCGGCAGGCAGCTGGAGCCCCACGAGCTCAAGAACGCCTACTGCTCGATATGCAAGGGCAAGCCCGAAATGCGCCAGACAAAGCACTGGTTCTTCAAGCTAAGCTCGCTGAGCGGCCGGCTGAACGAATGGGTCATTAAAAATACCCAATGGCCTTCCAACGCGCGTAATTTCGCGCTCGGCTGGATTAAGGAAGGGCTTGAAGACCGGGCGATAACAAGGGACATCAACTGGGGCATCCCGGTCCCGCTAAAGGGGGCAGAAGGTAAAGTCCTCTACGTCTGGTTCGACGCGCCCATCGGCTACATCTCCTCGACCATGGAATGGGCCGTGAATAAAGGAAAGCCGGACGCATGGAAGAAATACTGGACGGGCGAAGAAACCAAGATAGTCCACTTCATCGGCAAGGACAACATACCTTTCCACACGATAATCTGGCCTGCGGTGCTAATGGCCGAGGGCTCCTACAGCCTGCCTTGGCAGATTGCGAGCAACGAGTTCCTGAATCTTGAGGGCAGGAAGATGAGCACCAGCCGGGGATGGGTGGTCTGGCTGCATGACATCCTCAACGAGTTCGATTCCGACGCATTGCGCTACTACCTTATTTCAATCGCGCCCGAGACGAGCGACGCCGACTTCAACCTGAATGAGTTCAAGGACAAGGTCAACAACGAGTTGATTGCCACCCTGGGGAACTTCATAAACCGGACGCTGACGTTCATACAGAACAAGAAAGGCGGCGTAGTGCCTAACGGAAACCCGGAATGGGGGGACCCTAAAAAACTCGAAAAAGACGATTCCCTCTCGCCTGACGACAAGGCTATTGTACACACTCTATACGGCTCCATGCTCTCAGTCGGGTCTGAAATCGAGAAATTAAAGCTAAAGCATGCGCTGGAAGCCCTGCTGCACTCCGCCCAGCAGGGGAACATCTACTTCCAGAAAAAAGAGCCTTGGAAGGGCGACAACGACACGACAATCTTCCTGTGCGCCAACCTCTGCCGGAGCCTTGCCATAATGATGCACCCCTTCCTCCCGGATTCGGCCGAGAAAGTCTGGAAGATGCTCAATCTTGAAGGCTCTGTAAAAGACCAGCATTGGGAGTCGGCAGGCATGCTTGCCATAAAGCCCGGCCACAAAATCGGGGCTGTGGAGCCGTTGTACCGGCAGATTGAGGATGTTCAAATAGACAATTTCAAGAGCAAGTATCTGCGCATAGCACAAGAGAAAAAGACTGAGGTGGAGAAGATGGCTGAGATAGACTATGAGGAATTCAAGAAGATGGACCTTCGCACCGGAATCATCAGGGAGGCGAAGCCGCACCCGAATGCCGACAAGCTGCTGGTACTGCAGGTCGACTTGGGGCCGCTCGGCATGCGCCAGCTGGTCGGCGGGATAAGGAACTACCCTGCCGAGTCGCTGGCAGGAAAGCAGGTAATAGTAATCGCAAACCTTAAGCCTGCGAAAATACGGGGCGTGGAAAGCCAGGGCATGCTGCTCGCCGCAGACGAATCCGGAAGCCCGGTGCTTTTGACGACAGACAAAAAAATTGAAGCAGGAGCTAAGATACTATAACCGAAAAACCGGCATAGAAAAAAATATAAAAAAATTGTGAGGAGGAAAAATGACAGCAAAATTTGACGAACCAATGAGCCCGGCATTAAGACTATTGATAGGATTAATAGCCGCGGTAATATTCGTAACCCTGTTGAGGAACTGTTACTTCATCGTCGGCCCCGGGGAGAGGGGCGTTTTGATGACGTTCGGCGAAGTCGCGCAGTACTCCTACACCGAGGGGATACACGTTAAGATGCCGCTGGTGCAGTCCGTCGTCATCATCAACATCAAGACGCAGAAGATGGAGGACACGACCGAAGCAAGCTCGAAGGACATGCAGATTGTGAACACGGCAATCGCGTTAAACTACCACATCTCGCCCGACGCCGCCCAGAGGGTGTTCCAGGAGATAGGCCCCGGCTATGAATTAACTGTCATAGACCCCGCCATCAAGGAGAGCGTGAAGGCAATCACGGCGCAATTCACGGCCGAAGAACTGATAACCAAGAGGGATGACGTCGCCGTGAAGATAAGGGAGTCCATCAGCCAAAAGCTGGCCCCGCGCTACATCCTCGTGGAGACGATGTCAATCACGAACTTCCAGTTCAGCAGGTCCTTCAACGACGCGATAGAGGCGAAGGTCACGGCCGAGCAGCTTAAGCTCAAGGCCGACCGGGACCTCGAGAGGATAAGGGTCGAGGCCAACCAGACGGTAATCCGTGCAAAGGCCGAAGCTGAGGCGATATCCATACGTGCCGAGGCATTGAAGCAGAACGAGAAGCTGATTCCGCTGACGATTGCCGAGAAATGGGACGGCCACCTGCCGAAGGTGATGGTCAACGGCGGGGGAAGCAACATGCTGTTCGACATTTCCACGTATGCAAACGAGGAAACAAGCACCGAACCGTAGATGCCATGCGATAAGCCGGCCAATGGCAGATGAAAGTCCACCACATAACGGTCTCAGGATTCTTCAGGGAGGAGGCGCTGGCCGAAGGCAGGCGGCTTTTGGCCGGCCTGCTCCCCGAAGCTGAACTATGCGAGGAGAGATTGGAGCCTGAGACCGACGGCTGCGTATTCACCACGCCGCTGTACTCCCTAAAGGCGGTCGTCTCGCCTGCGAAAAAGGCCGAACTCTTCCTAGAGAAGATACTCGGCGGCCTTGGCGTTGAAGGCCGTAAAGAGCTGGCAAACAGTCTAGCGGCGCGCATAGACGAGGACTGCAACCTCTACATCATGCTCGGCAAGAAACAGCTTTCGGAGGGCAAGATTGCATTGTACACCCGCGACCCGATACACCTTAAAGTCAAGCTCGCATGCTTCCCGAAGAGCATGGAAAACGCGCTCAGTATCGCACAGGAACTCATAGGCAAAGATGGATAAGAAAAATCGGGCCTGCTACGACCTCTGCGTCAGGACGCCCGGTACCGAGGCATTGGACAGGCTTGCCGCATGCGGCTGGACAGGCGTCTGCGTGGCACGGGAATACACCGGCGCTAAAATGCCAAGCCTTCCACCGAAAATCGGCGGGATGGAAGTCTACAACGGCGCAATAATAACCCAGGACATAGAGAAAAACGCGAGAAAAGCCCTTGACGCCGCCGACATAATCATCGCAGCCGGCGGAAGCGACGATGCCAACCGCGCAGCGGCCGAATGCCACGAAGTAGACATCCTATTGCACCCGGAAAAAGGCCGCGAAAAAGACAATATAGACAGCAAGAACGCGGGACTCGACCACGTCATGGCAGCCATGATGGCCGAACGCGGGACAGCGCTCGGCATAGACTTCTCGCAACTCTTATCCTGCACGGGCAGGTGGTACGCCCAGCTCGCAGGCCGCATAAGGCAGAACGTCAAGGTCGCATTGAAATACCATGTGCCAATCGTCCTCGCCTCCGGCGCCCGCGACACTCTGGGAATTCGCGCGCCGCTGGACCTTGCGGCAGCCGGCCGGCTCATCGGCATACCGGAGCACGACGCCAGCAAAGTCGTCTCAAGCTATCCGAGAAAAGTCGTCTCCAAGATGAAAGACAGGAAAAACCCGAACATACTCCTCAAAGGCCTTGAAGTGACGGACTGGGGCGGCCAGAAGCCGAAAGAGCCGAAAAGAAAGTACGGGTGGTACTAGAGTTCCTTCGCTCTGAATCCGGAAAACCAAAAAAGATGAGCATGGTAACTACTTCAATCGGGTTGTTGATAGCTGCGATAATATGGCTTTATAGTGCCGAGGATTCTGCGGCCAAATTGATATTCTCAGGACTCTTCCTTTCTTTATGGTTTTTATTTTTTGATGTGATACTCGGCCTATGCACCAAAGAGGATGAATCTGCAAGGAAGAAGCCCGTTTTAAATGAAATAACGGCGTGTACAAGGTGTGGAAGCCGTGATGTATCTCCCTTCAAGCATACGAAATACTGGCTTAAGAAAGACGGTCCGGTAATGGGAATTTGCACATGCCAGAAATGCGGTTATGATGGCATTCCAATAGTGTTCGACTCTATAACGGAATATGAAAAATTCCTAAAGTCTAAATAACATATATAATTTATTAAGTTTCTTCAGATATCCAGCGCGAGCACGTCGCTCATGTCGTAGATGCCCTTCCTGCCTTTGATGAATTCCACCGCCTTCGGCACGCCGTCGGCGAAAGCCTCCCTGCTGTGGGCTATGTGCGTCAGTTCGACCCTCTCGTTCTGCGAGGCGAATATCACCGTATGCTCTCCCGCGATGTTCCCGGCCCTTATCGCATGAATGCCTATGTCGCCGTCCTTACGAAGCGACGCTCCCTGCCGGCCGTAGACGAAATCCTTCTGGGATAACCCTTGCGTCTCGGCGATAATCTGCGCGGCCTTCAAGGCCGTCCCGCTGGGCGCGTCCTTCTTGAACCGGTGGTGCTTGTCGATGATTTCAACGTCATAGCCCTTCAGGCTTTTAGCGGCCTCCTGGCACAATTTCCAGAATACGTTCACGCCAACGCTCATGTTCGGCGAGAAAACCGCTCCCATGTTATTCTTCATAATTATGTCGTGTATCGACGCCATCTGCTTTTCATTAAAGCCGGTGGTGCCGACCACCAGGTTAAGCTTCCTTGCCGCAAAGACCGGGAGGTTGCCGGCAAAGGCGTCGGCGCTGGTGAAATCCACGACGACATCGGGCTTCACGGCATCCAATATCTCGCCAAGCTCGGCCGAACTGTTCACGTTAATCCCGGCCAGCGCGCAGCCCACAGTCTCGCCCAAGTCAGTGCCCACCGCCTGGTCCTGCGGCCCTGCAAAGGCCGCGACGACCTGGAACCTGCGGTCGAACAATCTTCGCGCCACAAGGCTTCCAGTCCGCCCGACCCCGACCACCGCGACTTTTATCACCATCGTCTTAATAGATATTATGGCCGACGTATTAATAATCGCGGGAAGCAGCAGCGACGAGGAAGTAATCAAAAAAACAGAGGACGCGCTGAAAGACAAGGCGTCTTATACGACCGAAATCTGCTCGGCCCACCGCGAGCCGGACCGCCTCCGCGAGCTGATAAAGAAATCCGACGCGAAAGTATTCATATGCATCGCAGGCCTCAGCGCCGCGCTCCCCGGCGTCGTCGCATCACACACGAAAAAACCAGTCATCGGCGTGCCAGTCTCAGGGAAGCTCAACGGCCTTGACGCGCTGCTGGCCATAGCCCAGATGCCGAAAGGAGTGCCGGTGGCGTGCGTCGGAATAGACAACGGGACGAATGCCGGACTGCTGGCATTACGTATTCTTGGTAAGAATTAGCCATTCCCAATATCTTTTCCAGATATCCTACAAGCCAGTCTAATTGATGAAGAAGTCGTACAGGAAGTACAGTACCACGACCATCATGACTGTAACCACAGCCTCCTGTTCAAGGCCTATCCCGGCGTGGTCTAATTGGGAGCGTATCCATTTCGAGAAGAAGGTGACCGCGACCGCCGAGAGCGCGAAGCCGATGAACATTGCGATGCGCGCTACCGGCTGGTTTCCGCCGAACGCCCACTCTAAGACCTTCCTGACTCCCGGTATCTTTATGCCCCCGCTAGACGCCTTAACCCAGAAACCGCCGATCATTATGGCAAAGGCCGCTGTTATCGTCCCGGCCATTGTCGCCATCTGGAATTCAGTAGCCATTTTCTTGACTTCTACTTTTTAGTCTGCCTTTGCCCTGTCTTTATCTCCAGCAGGTCTACCAGCCGTTCAACAGCCCTGAGAACCTCTATCGGCAGTGCGTAAATCACCGTCTGCGATTTGTCAGAGCTTATGTCATTGATAGTGTGCAAAGTCCGCAGGTGCAGCGCTCCCGGGGCCGCGTACAATTTCTTGGCGGCCTTCGCAATGTTCTCGGCAGCGCCGACCTCTCCCTCGCTGTTGAGGATTACCGCACGCTTCTCCCGCTCGGCCTCGGCCTGTTTGGCCATCGTCCTCTTCAGGTCTTCAGGCAGTTCGATGTCCTGGAGTTCGATGGCCGTGACGTCCACGCCCCACTGCTGTGTTACGACGTCAACTATCTCCCTGAGTTTTTCTGCGATTTTCTGGCGGGCCGACAATAGCTCGTCAAGGGTTGCCTGGCCTGTGACGTTGCGCAGGCTTGTCTGGGCGTATTTCGAGACCGCGTAGATTACGTCGCGGACTTCAATTACTGCCTTTTCCGGCTGCTCTATCCTGAAGTAGACGACCGCGTTTATCATGACCGGCACGTTGTCCCTTGTCATGACCTCCTGTTTCGGGATGTCCACCGTCTTGATGCGCGTGTCGACGATGACAAGGTCGTGGTAAATCGGTATGAGGAAATTGAAGCCGGGCTCGCGCATGCCTTCATACTCCCCGAAGGCGAATAATACTCCTCTCTCGTACTGGTTGATTATTTTGAATAATGAAAGGCCCATCTTTAGTCCACCTCCTCCAGCGCCCGCAATACTTCCAAGGGGACTACGAACACGACCTTGTTGGTCTCGTCAGAGCTGATGTCGTTGAGGGCGTTAAGCGTCCGGAGGTGCAGCGCGCCCTTCACGTTGTAGAGGATGTTCGCGGCTTTCACAAGGTTGTCTGAGGCTATGACCTCGCCCTCGGAGGCGATTATGACTGACCTCTTCTCCCGCTCGGCCTCGGCCTGCTTGGCCATCGTGCGCTTGAGGCTTTCCGGAAGCTCTATGTCCTGCAGCTCGAGGTATGTGACGTCTATCCCCCAAGGTTCGGTCGCGACGTCGACTATCTGGCGAAGCTTTTCGGCTATCTCCTTTCTTTCGCTCAGGAGCGCGTCCAGTGTCGCATCGCCCGCCACGTTTCGCAGCGCCGTCTGCCCGTATTTGGCGACCGCGTACATGTAGTTCTCGACGTTCCGGAGTGCTCTCTTCGGGTCTTTCACCCTGAAGTATATCACCGCGTTTATTTTCACCGGCACGCTGTCCTTGGTCATGACCTCCTGCTTCGGGACGTCGAGCGTGTTAATCCGCATGTCGATGATTTCCATCCGGTTGTAGAACGGTATGATGATGTTCAGGCCCGGTTTTCGCACGTCCACGAAACGACCGAAGGCGAAGAGTATGCCGCGCTCGTACTGGGCTATGACCTTTATGAAAGTCCCAAGGATGCCGAGGACGAAAAGCAGGCCGGGTATGAAAAAGACCATCAGCGGGATTATCATGAACACAAGGGAGAAAATCGTCCCGCAAACGTCTTCGACTGCCATTATATAAGTATTACCCGCTGGTTTTAAATATCAGATTAGGCGGTTCGTAAAACACCCGCTTACAAGTCTGTTTGCCTGCGGCCGGAAGGCGTGACGTTCCGGAGTGCATTACTATCAGATTTTTGCGCAATACCCTGTCAGGCTTTCCAGCTTTTCAAGCGCGCTCATGCTGTCTATCGACTTTTCAGCGAGCCTGACCGCGTCCTTCATGCCATTAGCCTTGCCGCCTGCGGTTATTGCGGCCGCGGCGTTCAAGAGCACGATGTCCCTTTTCGGCCCTGTTATGCTGCCGTCGAGTATTCCCATCAGTAAGCGTGCGTTCTCCTCTTTCGAGCCGCCCTTGATTTCGCCGAGGACGGCCCTCTCGAATCCGAAGTCTTCAGGCTTTATGGTGTAATTCCTTATTCCCCCGTCGCTAAGCTCCGAGACCATCGTCTCGTCCGAAATAGAAATCTCGTCCAATCCTTCCATCCCGTGGACTACGAACGCGTGCCTTACGCCAAGCAGCATCAACACTTCGGCCATCTTATTGGTCAGGCCGCCTTCAAAGACGCCGAGCACCTGCCCCTCTGCCCCCGCGGGATTGGTCAGCGGCCCGAGGATGTTGAAAGCCGTCCTGAACCCGAGCTGTTTTCTCACCGGCATCACGTTCTTCATAGCCGCGTGGAATACCGGCGCGAGCATGAAGCCGATGCCCATGTCCTCGATGCACCTTATAACCTTTTCAGGCGGGAGGTCGACCTTCACGCCCAATGCTTCGAGCACGTCCGCGCTCCCGCATCCGCTGCTCACCCCTCGGTTGCCGTGCTTCGCAATCGGAATTCCGGCTCCGGCCGCGACGAACATTGCTGCAGTGGAAACGTTTATTGTACCCTTCCTGTCGCCCCCGGTACCGCAGGTGTCAACCAATATTCCCTTGACCTTCGGCTTTATAGTCGCCGCATGCTTGCGCATTATGCGCGCCATGGAAGCAATCTCCAGAGCGGTCTCCCCCTTCATCTTCAAAGCGGTCAGGAAGCCGGCCTTCTGGGCGTCTGTAAGCGTCCCTGCCATGATTCCCTCCATGGCCGATTCAGCCTCCTCGCGGCTCAAGTCGATGCCTTCGACAAGCTTTTGTAAAATATCCTCAACCATCAAGAAAATATACGCCTATAATGAATATAAATAGTGAGTATAAACAAACAAAAATGAACATAAATGGACAATTAAACGGACAATTAGACATTTTTTCCTTCACATCGGATGCTATTTTGTAGTCGGATATTCCACACACTATCCGAAGGATATTGCAGACCAACCCATTTTGAAATAAAGCCCATCCTCGGCATGGCATACCAAGCAGGCAATAGCGCCCCATGATATACTCCCCTGCCAATAGCCGCCCTCCTTTAAACCTGAAAAATCCAATAACTAAACGTGGCCGCGGACGAGTATTTCCTGCAGAGAGCGATTGCCAAGGCGCGGGAGGGTATCCGAAAAGGCCAGACCCCATTCGGCGCGTGCATCGCCAAGGGCGATAAAATAGTCTGCAGTGCCCACAACACAGTCTGGAAGGATGTGGACAGCACCGCCCATGCCGAAGTCAATGCGATACGAAAGGCCTGCAAGAAGCTGAAGACGATAGACCTGTCGGGATGCGTCATATACTCGACATGCGAGCCCTGCCCGATGTGCTTCTCTGCGATACACTGGGCGAAGATAGACAAGATAGTCTACGGCGCAAGAATAGCAGACGCCAGATGCGCCGGCTTTCGCGAGATGCCATTGTCAAACAATACAATGAAGAAGCTCGGCAAGAGCGGCGTCAAAATAGCCGGCGGCATCATGGCAAAGGAAAACAAGGCACTCTTTGCCCAATGGTCTAAAAGTAAGGGCAGGCGGGCCTACTGATCCCGGGATGAAAAAAACAGTGATAACTGCCGGCGTCATAATGCTGGCAGTCCTGGCATGCGGGTGCGAAAGCAGTAAAAAACAGCCTACCGTCTGCTTCAAGTCCGACTGCTTCACGGTAGAGCTCGCAGTCGAGCCGGAGCAGCGGGCGCGCGGCCTGATGCACCGAAAGAGCCTTGACCCGGACGCCGGCATGCTATTCATATTCGAGGACGACGGCATATACCCATTCTGGATGAAGAACACGCTCATACCCTTGGACATGCTCTGGCTTGACGGCAACCGGCAGGTCGTGCACATTGAAAAGAACGTGCAGCCCTGCAAGAGCGACCCGTGCCTTTCCGTAACCCCCCTAGTATCGTCCCACTACGTGCTTGAAGTCAACGCAGGAACGGCCGACCGGATTGGAATCGCGGTAGGGGATATCGCAAACTTCAACCTTCCATAAACGCGGGTAATAACTCCTATTTCCAGAAAAACAGATTCGGCAGGCTTCTATACCCTAACTTCCGGCCGGATTTTTATCCGCCGCCTCACATAGCTTAACTCAGTGGTTTCTAATGCTTGACAAGAACTATACCGCGAATGCGCTTGAGAAGAAGTGGCAGGCCAGGTGGCTTGAGGACAAGGCGAATTCCTTTAATCCGAAGCTTGACAAGCCGGTCTACAGTTTGGACACTCCGCCGCCTTTCACTTCCGGGACATTGCACATGGGCCACGTGTACAACCACGTGTGGATTGACATAGTCGCCCGCTACAAGCGTATGCGCGGTTTTAACGTCTATCTGCCGCAGGGTTTCGACTGCCATGGGCTTCCGACCGAGCTTCAGGTTGAGAAGAATATGGGCGTTCCGAAGGAAGACCGGAAAAAGTTCATCGCCGAGTGCATCAAGTGGACTGAGAACGCCGTCAGCCGTATGAAAAGCCAGTTCGAGTCGCTCGGCTACAGCACCGACTGGGACTACTCGTACCGGACGATGGACGACGACTACAAGCGCATGGTGCAAAAATCACTCCTAATATTCTACCAGAAAGGCATGCTCTACCGGGAAAAACATCCAGTGCTCTGGTGCCCGAACTGCGGGACAGCCCTTGCCAAAGCCGAAGTCGGCTACATCGAAAAGGAAGGAAAGCTCTACCACATAGACCTCGAAGCCGAAGGCCACAAGCTTACGATAGCGACCACCCGGCCCGAGATGATGCCTGCGTGCGTTGCTGTCTTCGTCCACCCTGACGACGGGAGGTACGCTCGTTTCGTCGGGAAGAAGGCAAAGCTTCCGTTGTTCAACCGCGACGTCCCGATATTCTCCGACAGCGCGGTGGACATGGAATTCGGCACCGGCGTCGTATACCTCTGCACGTTCGGCGACGAGCAGGACATCGCATGGCAGAAGCAATACGATCTACCGGTCATCGAAGCCATAGGCCGGGACGGGCTGATGACCGCGGCCGCCGGGGTCTACTCCGGTCTGCCTGTGAAAGAGGCCAGGGATAGGATGGTCGCGGACTTGGAGAATATTGGCGTCGTCCGGAAGGTTGAGAAGCTTGTCCACAAGGTCACATCGCATACCGAGCGCGGCTCCTGCAAGGCGCCTATCGAGCTTTTGCCGACAGAGCAGTGGTTCATCAAGGTCAAGGAATACCTGCAGGACATCATACAGGCCGCGAACACGATGAAATGGCATCCGGACTACATGCTCCAGCGCCTGGTAGACTGGACCGAGTCGATGGACTGGGACTGGATAATATCCCGCCAGCGCGTGTTCGGAACGCCCATCCCCTTCTGGGTATGCTCCTGCGGCGAGGTCGTCGCTGCGAAGGAAAGCGAGCTTCCCATAGACCCGCGAGACAGCACAAGGAAATGCCCGAAATGCGGAGGAAAGGCGAAAGGGGAGACGGACGTATGCGACTGCTGGGTGGACAGCTCGGTCAGCCCGCTCCGGGTATCCCAATGGGGCGTTGACGACGAATTCTTCGCTAAGACCTATCCAGTATCCCTCCGGCCACAGGGCTATGAGATAATCCGCACATGGACGTTCTACACAATCTTCCGCGATTTGATGCTCACAGGCAAGCCCTGCTTCAAGGACCTGATGATAAACGGGATGGTGGCCGGCCCCGACGGGAGGAAGATGTCAAAATCGCTCAACAACATCATAGCCCCGGAAGAGCCGCTTTCTAAGTATTCCGCAGACGCGCTAAGGCAGTGGGCCGCGTGCGGCTCGCTTGGCTCCGATTACCCGTTCAGCTGGGAGGAGTGCGAGCACAGCCAGAAGTTCCTCACCAAGTTCTGGAACATATCACGGTTCATAGAGATGCACCTTGCTGACTACGACGGCAGCAAAGGAGAGCTTCGTGCCGTGGACAAATGGATTCTCGGAAGGCTTAGCCGCATCGTCGACGAGTCTACTGAAAGCCTGGACAACTACGTGTTCAACATACCCCTCGACCAGATTCGCGGCTTCGTATGGCACGACCTCGCAGACGACTACCTGGAGATGGTGAAGCACCGGCTGTACAAGCCCGAAATCTACGGGGCCGAATCCCGGCGGGCAGCCCAATACACCCTCCATGCGATAATGAGCACGCTCCTGCGTCTCATGTCCCCCTACATGCCGCACATAGCCGACGAGATATGGGCCAACCTGATGAAAGACGGCTATGCCTCGGCGAAGAGCTGGCCCGTCCCGTCCGGAGAATATCCGGTCAAGGACTATGAGCAATCTGGGATGCTGGCAAAGTCCATAGTCTCCGACATCCGGAAGTTCAAGTCCGAGAACAATATGTCGCTTGGCGCTGAACTAAGCGCGCTTGAAGTCAGGATTGGCAAGGGCAGGCTGGAGGACGTCAGGCACATCAGCGAAGACATAAAGGGCACCGGTAAAATCAAGGAGCTGAAGGTTGTCGGCGCCGAGGGGGACGCGTACGAGCTGGTATTCCAAAAATAGGCTGTTACTTCGCGTTTACCCTGATGACTTCGCCCGTTGATATTATGTCCTTTCTTGCGATAACACGCCGTCCTATCTTCAAAGCCCTGAGCTCAAGACCTGAAAGCAGGACTTTCGAGACCTTCCCAAGGCGCTTTTCATCGCTCCCGACGACCTCCTTGCCGAGAAGGTCCCTGATGATCGTCTTCATGACGTTTATCTCGTTGATGAACCAGTACTCCGTCAGCTTAATCCACACGACGAACGAGATGACGCCCGCTATCATGTTTGAAATGAAGGTCGTGAGGCCGTAAGATGCCGGGTCCTCCATGAAGCTCGCACCGGACTGAAGGACGACCATTATGAGCACGACCAGCGCGATAAGACGCAGGTACTTCATAATCTTCAGGTAGTCCTTGTCCGCGTAATGGTCTATGATGCGGCCCACCATGAACGTGATTAGCGCCAGCGCGAACAGGTCTATGGAGGACGAGCTGAGTATGAAGGACGCAAGACGGTCGGCGGATGAAACAAGCTCCCGGACCGTAAGCGAGCCTCTGTCGAGGTCGTTCGTAAAGGTCATGGCCCCGAACAGTCCCATGACGATTCCTATCAGGTATATCAGCGTGCTGACCCTCTCGGACGAAAGCGACTTGACGAAACCCATGACCCTGTTGAAGAACTCCTCCTCCCAGCCCAGGCCGCGCAGAATCAGGTAGGCTCCGACCACGCCCATGATGAGGCTCAAAGCCTGCATGCCCCCTATCGCAAGCATGACCATCACAAGCCCCGGCAGGCCGAACAGCATACGGGCCACGTCCGGGTGTTTTGAAATCTCCCGAAAGAAGTGGATGATTTTGAAATAGGCCTTTTCCAGCTCCTTGCTCTGCCGGACGATTATCGTCTGGACTGAGTCGATTGGAATCCTCGACTGGATTATAGGGATTATCTGCTCGTCCTCGGCGCCGTCGGAAACCATTATAACCGAGGAGGGGTTCAGCTTCTTTATGACCTCCTCCAGCTGCTTTACCAGCTTTGCGTCTGATATGATGCCGACCTTAAAGTCCCCCGTGAGCGTGACCACTTCGGTGCCAAGGTCCTTGGCAATCTTCACCGCCCCGAATATCGCATTCAAGTCGGTGTCCTCGGGGTCCGCGAGCGCGAGAGCCTTTGCTACCTCGATGTTCTTCTCAATTCCGATGATGGGCCCGGCGGTCTTTGTTTTCCTGCCGATGTCGTCATCCCGGTCAATGCAAAGGACGATTGGTTTCATGTTGTGGTAATAGAATATCGCATCCGCTTATTATATACCTTTATTATATCCGATAGAGTGTATGTGTCCGTGTTTATAAACAAAAAGACAAAAAACAATAACACCGAAAGCCTACTTCACGACATCCTTCTTCTCGGCCTCAAGCGCGGCAATACGGGCCTCCACCTCAATCAGCTTCTCCTGATAATCCCGGATAATCTCCCTGAAACTCTCCTCATTAATGCTCCTCTGGTGATACTTCGTCCTCGTCAGGTTAATCATGTACTCCAGCTGGCTGCGGTCCTTGCGCAATTTCCCCAAATCATCCTGCCCGCCCTCCTCGCCCTTCTTCAGCTCGGCCTCAAGCCTGCCACGCTCCGCGGCAAGGTCGCTGAGCACGCGCTTTCGCTTGAAGAACAATTGGTCAACCGCGATGATTCCTATAATGAGCGCAGCAATCCCGACCTGCACCCAGAACATCCAGTTGCTGGAAAGCTGCTCCTCGCTAATAGACTTCATGCTAATCTTGAAGTTCAACTGCTGAATCTCCCCTGCGTGTACATACACCGACTGCCGCGGGTTTGTCGCGCCGACGCGCACGTAAATCTCATAATTCCCGTCGTCAACGCTGATATTATAGCGCCCCCTCTCGTCAGTCCTAACCGTGGCGTATGGATTGGAAGGGTCGGAAGCGACGAACACGTCAAGCGAGACGTTCATAAAAGGCTTGCCGGTCGCCGTATCCGTAACCGAACCCTCTATAAATGCCTTCTGCGAGGCGCAAGCAAAGGCACTAAGAGCGCAAAGTAAAAAAACTGACATAATAGCCATCCCCGCCCAAGACCGCATCAACGAAGAATCCATAGCACAATGTTTAGTTTAAGTATATGACGTTAATAATTTACTGCTACATTAAAATAGGTGCAGAACATGGACCGCGCGACTACCGGGATAAAAGGACTCGACAAACTCATAGGCGGGGGCATCCCGCGGAACCACAGCGTGCTGCTGACAGGCTCATGCGGGACCGGCAAGACAATCCTATCCCTCCAGTTCCTCCACCAGGGGGCTGTGGCAAGGGAGCCGGGCCTTTACGTGACGTTCGAGGAATCGCGCGACAAAATCCTAAGCCAGGCATGCGAGTTCGGCTGGGACCTGGAGAAGCTAGAACGCGAAGGGCTGCTTGAAGTGTACGTCGTCGAGACGTTCGACATGGAGGACGTGCTCGAATCCATCAAGGAAAAAGTCAGGAAATTAAAAGCCAGGCGGCTGGTCATCGACTCCCTGACAGTGATGCTCGAGCACGGCGTCGTATACCACTCCCGCATATCCAAGGAGATGAGCGCGGTATCAGGGGAGAAGCGCGTTTTCAAGTTCCCGGAGGAAGGGCATAACATCACCCGCAAGGACATATACTTCGTAGTGAAGGAAATCAACAAGCTCAACACCACCTCGCTGCTGATTTCCGAAGTCGCTGAAAAAAGCGAATACCTCTCTCGCGACACAATCAGCGAGTTCGCATGCGACGGCGTTATACTCCTGCGGACGAGCGAGCTCGGAGGCGAAATCGAGCGGCTTCTCTCGGTAAGGAAGATGCGCGGCACAGAGGTGCAGATAACGCTTTCCCCGATGAAGTTCACCAAAGACGGCATAATAGTGGAGTGAAATGGCCTCCAAGTACGACGAAATAACCGCCGTCCTCAAGGACCTTAAAGAACGCCATCCTGAAATCTGCGCATGCATGGTGGCAAAAAAAGGGCTTGAGGGCGTCGTTATGTTCCCTGAGTCCTTCAAGGTAGACATGATGGCTTCCTGGGAGCCTGTCGAGCGGGCTGTCGATGGGTTGCTGAACATCATCTCCGGGTCCAGCGTATTCCACCCGGAGCGGGCTTATCTGGAGATGCTTGGATACGGCATATCCTTCCACATACTGTCCAATTCAGATACCGCACTGATTCTATTCTTCAAGTCAAGCAATATGGACGTCTACAATTTCCTATCCCAGAACAATGCAAGCCTGTCCTCCTCAAGGGGCCTTATTGTAAAGATAATAGAAGCAAATTAAACGGCTAATACGGCATGAATTATTTTTTACAATAAGTCACGCAATGCGCAAGAAGCATCCTTTAAAACAGTCAAAGGATTATTTGACTACAATGACCTTGCTGACAGCGTTCACCGCGTCGTAGGGTATCAGAAGGTTGCCGTCCTTGTCTTTTGGGTAACTCACAGAAAGGGTGACGTTTGCAAGCGGCTCAACCACGATTGAAAGGAAACGACCCGTGTGTTCGTCAACGATGACATCATCCAGTCTTCCAAGTTCCTCGCCGCCCACTGTAATAACGGGCTTGCCGCCCAATTGTCGTGCGATTATATACGTCACCATGGTGGTTCACCTGCGTTTAAGCTATGGTTTAATATAGATATTCCCTATGATATACGAAGCTAGGTTTAAAAGCATGTATGCTTTTTACTAAAAGCGCCTTCTTGCGCCGCCTTTTTGAAACGCCATGAACCTCGAAGACATCCGGCCCCTGCTTGAAAAACAGCGCTATAAAACAGCCGGCAGTCACAGCGCAGTGAAACTATGTCACTGGGCTAAGAAGAGCATCCTTAACGAGGGCTACTGCTACAAGCAGCAGTTCTACGGCATACAGTCCCACCGCTGCCTGCAGATGACGCCTGCGGTCGCATGGTGCACTCACAAGTGCGTTTTCTGCTGGCGCATGACTGAGTATACCAT
>JAQTQS010000023.1 GCA_028712125.1 Candidatus Altarchaeota archaeon | reverse complement strand
ACCAATGCGGATGCCAGCCTGCACCCGATGGATATTTTCAGGTCGGCGTTCTGGATTGCGCAATTTGCAGACCTCTCCCCATAGTTGCCGGGACGTCCGACATACAGCTCGTTGTCGCTTTCAATCAAGTCGATGCCAAGACGGGATGTCAGGATTGGTATGCGAAATCTGGTTGCAAGAGTGCGAAAGTCTTCAACGGCATTCGCAATACGCACGCCCTGGCCGGCTATGAAAATAGGGCGCTTGGATGCGGCCATAAGCTCCTGTACCGCGGACACCTGCTGGCGCAGCAGTTTCCTGTCAGTCCGGTCGGCGGGAGGCCTGAATTCCTCAAGGATTCCTGATGGAACTTCCATTCTCTGTATGTCCAGGGGTACGTCAATCCACACGGGTCCGGGCCGGCCAGTGGTGGCGAGGAAGTGCGCCTTCTGCATGTAGTACAGTATTTTTCCGGGGTCGTCCACGGTTACGAAGAATTTTGTAGCGCTTGCCACAAGCGGCCTTATGTTAATCCCCTGTATCCCGTACTGTCTTATGCCTGTTTTCTGCTGGTATTGCACGCAGGATAACGCGGATTGTCCGGACACGACAAACATGGGGGATGAGTCCGTCCAGCCCCCGACAAGGCCGTTAATCACGTTAACGCTTCCAGGACCTGCGGTTACAAGCGCGACTGCCGGCTTTCCCGTAATCCTGCCGTATGCGTCCGCGGACATGCCGGCGCTCTGCTCGTGGTGGGTGCAGATGGTCTTGATTTTTTTGCTCCGGCCCAATGCGTCTACGAGGAACATGGCCTGCCCGCCTGAGACCATGAATGCCGTGTCTACCCCTTTTTCAGCCAAAAAGTCGAATATGAAGTCCGCTACGTTCATTGCATGCCCTCTTTTAGGTCGCTATAGTAATGATTCAATTTCATAGTTTATATTCCCTAACTCCTTTTTCTGCGAGAGGTACATCGCGACGTCGACGATGAAGTCCTCCTGCCCGGCCACCATCTTCCTGCGGCCGAGTTCCATGAAGATGTCCCGCGGGTCGACGCCAAAGCGTTCAGCGGCCTTTTTCACGTGCGGGGCGAATCCGGAGAAGACGCCGGCGAGGCCGCTGATCAGGCTTATGGAGCTGACCCCTTGGGGGGTTATTTTGGCGATGACGTCCTCGCTCAGGTCCATCAGCTGGTACAAATTCAGGCCGGTGTCCACCTTTAGCTTTGCCAGTAGCCCTGCAAGCACTTCAAGCTGGCAGTTTCCGGCCCCTGCGCCGAATCCGCGTATGGTGCCGTCGATTATGGTTGCGCCGGATTTTATCGCGGTGTAGGAATTGGCGACCGCAAGCCCGAGGTTGTTGTGGGCGTGGAAGCCTACGCGTATGTCGAGGTTGTCGGCGAGTTTTTTCACGCACTCGGAGACCATGTCCGGGACCGACGCCCCTGCGGAGTCCATGAGTATCACGCCTAACGCGCCATAGTCCTGCATCTTGAAGGCTTCCTCCAGCAGCCGGTCGGATGTGGCCATGTGGTACATCATCAATACCCCGTAAGCCTCCTTGCCGTATTTTCTTACGTACTTTATGTGCTGCTTGGTTATGTCCGCCTCGGTGCAGTGCGATGCGATTGAAACGGTGTCAACGCCGTTGTCAAGCGCGGGACCTAGGTCGTCTTTAATCGTTCCGAAGCCGGGGATGAGGAATGCCCCGAGCTTTGTGTTCTTCAGTTCGCCGCGCGCAGTCGTTATCATCTCCGCATCCGAGATGGCGGACAGCCCGATCTGGAGCGAGGAAGCCCCCAGGCCGTTCCCGTGGCCGACTATAACCGTGTATAAACCGGAGTTGTCGGCCTTTTGGCAGTAGTCTCTTATCGTGCCGGCCCCGATTTTGTGCGAAATCGCGTGTGAACCGTCGCGCATCGTGGAGTCGAAGAACAGTATTTTATCCATTTTCACCCCCGTGGCTTAGTATTTTTCTTTTGGCGTACTCTTCCGCGACATTCACGGCAGCGCAGGTGATGATATCCAGGTTTCCGGAGTACTTCGGCAGGTAGTCCCCAAGTCCGACCACCTTTACCATAGTGGTCACCCGGCCGTTTTCGAAAACCGGCCCCAGGGCTACGTTGTATCCCGGGACGTATTTTTGTATTCTCGACGCGATTTCGGTTATTGCCGACGTAAGCTCTCCCATCCTTGGTTTTTCTATTTTTGCGTATATGGTGTTGTTCATCAGCACGGGAGGCTCGGCAGGGTTCAGGATTATGATTGACTTGGCCTTCGGAACCCCGGTGAAGGATATGATGGCGTCCTTTGTGATATGCGTGAATTCGTCTATGTTCTCCCGGGTCCCGGGACCTGCCGACATTGAGGACATGCTGGATACGACTTCTATGTATTGCGTTTCAGGATGGGCTTTCATTATCGCATGGGCTATTGGAACCGCCGTCTGCCCGCCGCAGCTTATGAGGTTGACATTGCTTTCATCCATGCATTCCGCAATGTTTATGACCGGGACGCACATCCTTCCGTACTGGGAGGGGGTTAGGTCTATTGCGTATTTTCCCAGCGCCTTTAGCACAGGCGCGTGCCGCAGGTGTATTGCGGCCGAGGTCGCGTCAAAAACTATGTCGCAGCATCGCGGATTGTTCTCTATCGCCTTTATCGACTCGGCGGACGTCTCCACTCCCATGGACTCCGCCCTTTTCATCCCTTCAGAATCGGGATTTACGCCTGTGAATATGGAGCACTCCATGATTTTTGACCTCTGGACTTTGATGAGCAGGTCTGTGCCCACGTTACCCGTCCCTATGATGCCAACCTTGACTTTGTCCATGCGAGGCTCGAAATGCATGCAAGGGCTGACAGGGGATGCTATGCCCCAGTCCGCCCTATTTTTGCTCGTATCGTTCGATCTGATTGATGCACAAATCGTAAACGTCAGATTTTTGGTAATTCTTGTACCACTCCACGGTCAGGCTGACTGCCTCGTCAAGGCTCAATTTAGGACGCCATCCGAGAGTGAAATAGGCTTTGGATATGTCCAGTGCCAGCGACCTTGCTTCATGCTTCCTGTCCGCGGTCGATGCCTTGTACCAGCGCCCTTCGCCCCACTTGTCGACAAACATGCGCACAACCTCGCTGACAGGCCTTATCGAGTCCATATGCGGCCCAAAGTTCCACGCTTCGTCGTGCTTCTTTTCCCTCCACATCCTTTCCGCAAGGGTGAGGTAGCCGTCAAGCGGCTCTAGGACGTGCTGCCACGGCCTTGTCGAGTTTGGATTCCTTATCATGATTCTTTGTTTTTTCATCAGCGCCTTTACGCAGTCCGGGATGAGCCGGTCCTGCGCAAAGTCTCCTCCGCCGATTACGTTCCCCGCCCTTGCGCTTGCGACGAGTTTTGACTGTTTTTTTAGGAATGATTTTCGGTAGGAGTCTACCAGCAGCTCGGCGCAGCCTTTGCTGCAGCTGTAGGGGTCGTATCCGCCGACGGCGTCGTCTTCCCGGTAGCCCCAAACCCACTCATTGTTCCGGTAGCATTTGTCCGAGGTTATGACCACTGCGCACTTGACAGAATCCGAAAGCCTTATGCACTCCAACAGGTTTGCAGTCCCAAGCGCATTGGACCTGACTGTCTCAAGGGGGATGTCGTATGACTTGCGCACTAGGGACTGCGCCGCTAGGTGAAACACCACCTGGGGCTTGTGGCGGTCGAAAACGCTTTTTAATTTGGCATAGTCCTGGATATTGCCTCGTGCGTCATTTATCCGGGAGGACACGCCGGTTGAATTGTAGAGGAGGTCATTAGGGTACTTTTCCAGGGAGAATCCCGCCACATCGGCCTTAAGGTTGTTCAGCCATGCGGTAAGCCAAGCCCCCTTGAAGCCCGTATGCCCTGTGACCAGTACTTTTTTCCCCTTCCAGAATTTCAGTCTTTCCATATCTTCCATCCTGGCTTGTTCTCCCATATTTTATTGAGCTCTTCGTAGTCGCGCTGGGTATCCATGTAGTACCAGCAACCCTCGTGAGGATAGACTGCAAGCTGCTTGTCTTTGGCCATTGCGGGCAGGACGCTGGTCTCGAGCATCACATTGTCACCGTCGAAATAGTCCAGAGCTTTACGGTCCATGACCATGAACCCGCTGTTAATCCAGTCGGACATCATCGGCTTCTCCTTGAAGCGCGTTACCACCCCGTCTTTTTCCTCGACCATGCCGAACCGCTGGCGCGGTTTAAAGCCGGTGATGGTCGCGGTAAGCCCCTTTGAGGAGTGGAATTCAACCAGTTTTTTAAGGTTGATGTCCCCCACGCCGTCTCCGTAGGTCAGGAGGAAACGGTCGTCATCCTCAAGGAGTTTTTTTACCAGGTGAACCCGCCGGGAAGTGTTTGTGTAGAGACCGGTGTCGATGAAGTGTATTACCCAGTCTTCGCATTTTCCGTCGTCGTGGAAAATCATCTCGCTATCCTTGTTTATCTTAAGGGTGAAGTCAGAACTCTTCCACTTGTAGTGGACGAAATAGTCCTTTATCATCTCCCCTTTATATCCTAGTGGGAGCACAAACTCATTGAATCCCTGGTGGTGGAATATCTTCATTACATGCCAGAGGATAGGATGGTTCCCGATAGGTATCATAGGCTTTGGTATGAATTCTGTCTGCTCCCTTAGCCTCGTCCCAAGCCCACCACACAGTATGACTACTTTCACTTTGAATCGGAATATTTTTAATTTATCAGTACGGCGTATTAGTTTTATTGAGGTTTAACTTAAATATTGGTTAGGTGGGATTTTTGTCTTATGAGAGTTATAAATAAATATTATTGAGAGCGCTATCGTCAATAATACTGCCATTGCTGTTATAAAAAAGCCAGTAATGAAACTATATGGCAGGTAGTAAAATTCGACATCCTTAATTTCTGGATTAACCTTGGTTGAGACTAGGCCGTTAAATGATTCCACTACGCCAGTGGAAGCATGCCACCCAGGGTAGAAATTTTGGTTTAAAACAAGGAGTTCTGTTGAGTTCACGTCAACCTTGACTTTAATCCTGCTTGGAGTGAAGTCTACGACGCTGGCTGCACCGGTATTGTTTACAATATAAGCTTCGCCAAGGTAATATGGACTACCAACTGCGTGGACGCGGGATATAATGTGTCCGGGGGAATAGCAGTAAATAATGCCTTTATTTTGCAGTATTTCAGGCATCATTGCGCTGTATGTCAGGAATGCAGGTGATGTTGGGGATACTGTTATGAAATTTGTTTTATTGTAATTTTCATAAAGGTAGGGTGTGATAAAAATGCCATTCAGCAGCGGATTATTGACTAAGGTTAAGTCAAGGACTACAAGGGAAAGGAGTAAAAACGAAAAAAGTCGGGCATGCCTTTCTATTATAGAGGCGCCGAAGCCGGAGAATAGAGATAGCAGAAAGACGACAACCACAAGTATCCTAGAGGGGATGCGCATTGCTTCGAAGAAGGGTAATTTTTGTAGGATATCCCACAAGTTTATACCTAATAATTCGTTCATTGACAGGGCCGTAAGTACAAACAACGTTAGCAAAAGTGGGAGTCTTTCTTTGGAAAAAAATCCTAGAATCGCAAGTATGAATGGAATCCACCCTATGTAGGCGCTATACTCCCACCAGTACCAAATGCCCATTGCCCCACCTAAACCCCTCGACTGTTCTCTGTTAAGAAAGGCGTTATACAGTATGTTGATGTTCATCACATCGTAAGATTTTTGTGTTAGAGGGGCGATATCTCTGTGTTCTATTATCGGGATTAGTTTTATGGCACTGAAAAGAAATAAGGATAAAATAAAGATAATGAATATAATGATGACTCTGTTGGTGTTATAGTTTTCGCGTTTTACATGTATGTCAAAAAAGGTATAGACTACTATGAGTATTAATGTGTATGCGAGGATATGCGGACTTCCGCTAAGAAGGATAAAGGCACAGCACAACCCGCTAAAAACAACGAAAAAAAAGTTTTCTTTCCCTTTGAGGTAGAATAAGAACACCCATGGAATAAAAGCCATTGGCATCCAAACCAGATGCCCTTCGGTAAGATGCATAGTATACACGCCACCAAGCATATAAATAACTGGCGGTATGTGAGCGGATATCTCCATTATTTTAAGGTGTTTTGAGAGTAGATAAATACCAAACATACCGACTATCGAATGCAGGACAATATTTATTTTTAACCCGATGAGAGGGCCAAAGATGAGGGCCACCACAAAAAGAGGGGATAAAAAAGGGGCCATGGAATTACCCAATGCCGAATCCCCACCACAGAGATATGGTTCCCAAAGGGGGAACTGGTGATATTCGACAATAATTTTATGGAAGAGTGTATAGTATGTTGTAGCGATATCCCAATCTGCAATGCCAAGGTTCCATGGGTTCTTGTATGAGGGGTAAAAGAATCCGACGGATAGTAGGGTGAAGAACAGTAGTGAGTATGTGTTGGAACCAAGTTTTTTTGTGACGGAGAGGTATAATAAAAAGAGGATGGACAAAAAGATGATAATCAAACTTAAATCCCGTCTCGTCTCCATTATTTTCAACCAAGACGGTCCGCCAATGTTCCTGACTTTTACTGAAAGGGTATTTCTTCCGATATTAAGGGGCTCTAAGATAAAGTCCTTGTCTAACGGCGAGCACGGCGTATAGTTGCCGCTGACCAATGTTTCCCCGTTTAGATAAAGCTCTTCCACACAGTCATCCGCACCTATACTGACAAGCGCTGAAGTGCTTTTTGAATCGAAAGACTGCCGTAGGTAGACGTATTCTGGAGAACTTACAACCCAGAAGATTCTGCTGCCATTTTCCCAAGCTGAATCATTGAAATCTGGCTCGCTTCAGTCGCTTATATACTGGTAGGAGAACGAGATGTTATTGAAGTGGGTTAAATCGCGGTTCGCGGTATTGTACCATAAAATGGCAATAGCCAAGATTACGAGCAACACGTGGTATGCTTTCTTTTTTGTTGACATCTTATCTACTCTGCTTCTGCGCAGAATTTATGAATATCTTTTCGTAGCTTTCTATTGTATTATCGATGCTGAAGTGCAAGCAAATATGCCCCGTTGGTCGTATATAACGGTTTCTTTCGTTGATGATAGTAGTTATCGCGATTGCAAGTGATTCTTCGTCTTTTGGCGGTACTAAGATGCCCATTTTTGTTTTTATTACCGGCGTTCTTACTCCCGGCATGTCTGTCGCGACGACAGGCGTTCCGCACAGCATCGCTTCTACCTGCACCATGCCGAACGACTCCAGGGGGGCGATGCTTGGCAGCACGAATACGTCGCATGCGGAGTAGAATGCGGGTATTTCGCTTTGCGGGAGGAATCCCGTGAAGAGCACACGGTCGCCGTATGGCTTTGACATTTTAATGAGTTCATCCTTGACGGAGTGTTTTTTACCGCCGGCGACGTCCTCGCCTTCGCCGGCTATTATGAACCTTGCTTTCGGGAGTTCGGCCAGCACTAGCGGGACCGCCTTTATGAGGTATTCCAGGCCTTTCTCGTAGACGAGCCGGCCGAGGAATCCGATTATGATGTCGTCTTGTTTCAGGCCGTATTTGTTTTTGAATCCTGCGGGGTCGGTGCGCTGGTATGCCGTTATGGGAGGGTGGATTTCGACTATTTTTTCCTTGTAGCTGCGTATTTTCGAGTGCATTGCGTAGTCGAGGTCGTTGACTATGATGCGTTCTGATCGAGGGAGGGCGAAATTGAGGGAGAGGTAGTATATTTTTTCGATGAGCTTTTCCGGGAGGCCTTTGTGGAGCTCTAGGTCGCAGTGGTATGTGAGTATTAGGTTTCGTTTTTTTAAGAGGAGTGCGCATGCCCCGACTTCGGGGAGCGGGAGGTGTATGTTCACTATGTCGTAGTCTTGGCACATGCGGCGCAGCGTGGGTAGGAGCGCCGGCTTGAAGACGCCTTTGGAAACCTTGAAGAGGACTGGGAGGCGGATTACCCGGACGCCGTTTAGCGTCTCGTCACTTGGCAGCGTTGGTATGTGACGGGATGTCAAAACGGTGGCGTCGTGGCCGCGGGCGGCTAGGCCTTCCGCAAGCCTTTTTACGTATTCCGTGACCCCGGAATGGTAGGGAGGGTAGTAGGATACTACGAACAATATTTTGATTTCAACCACCTTTTGGGTATGTATTGGAGTGTCGGATAAAATAAGCCGGCAGAATGCATCGGGTGGGTGGAATGTGCTGTTTTTTCAATGGATGCCCAGCTTTTCCCTCAGGAAAGTGTTTTGGAGCAGGAGCCCGCAGACTGCCGCGGCAAGGAAGTCCTGGACAAGGTCTTTTGACAGCAGGAGCAGGGCGGGGGCTATGTGGTAGCCTTGCACCGCGAGCATGATTAGCATGTCGTATGGCACGTAGGCCGCAGCGCCGGTAAATCCGGCGAGCATGATGGTTAGGAAGGAATGCCTTTTCAGGCCGATGGAGCGCACCAGCAGGTGGACGGCTATGGCGAATATTATGAATGCCATTATCGCCCGGTAGGGCGTGATTGACAGCGCTTGTAAAAGCGTCTCCGGCAGTTTTCCGCCGGTGGAAGCGACGTCGCTGAACCAGAACATGAAAAAGCCGCCGAATGCCGCAATCAACGCCGCGAAAATGCGAAGCATCGGGGGGCGTTCTGCCGCATAGCCTGCCGCAATGCCTATTATCATCGTGTAGAAGACGTACCAGAATGAGCCGTATTCATTGGCCTGCATGATGCCGCCCAGGAGGCCGGACAGCCCGCCGGCCTTCCATCCGCGGGTTACTGCGGCTATGAGTATCGGGATTGCGGCGAGCGAGAAGCTCATGTTCCACGGGCCTTTGACCGCGACGAGGCTTAGTATGTTGGCAAGGATTGCCGACGCTATTATCAGGATTGCGTCGTTTTTGTCAGGCGCGCGGGAGCGGGTGTGCTTGATATGTGCCGTGGATTTTTCCTCTGCCTTGCGGCCGCCCGTGTGGGGGCCTTTTTTCTTCAGGGCCATTGCACGTCAATTATTAGTCCGATGCGCTTATTTAAGGCCGGCCGTATCCTATTGTCAGCCGACTTTCGCCATGAGCCTTTCGGCTGTTTTCTCGGCTTCGGCCATTATGCGCTCTTCTCCGCGGACTTTTGATTTTTCCATCACTATCCTGCCGTCGCATATGGCGGTGTCGACGCAGCCCGCGTTTGCGGCGTAGACTATGTTCGACTGGAGGTTGGTCCGCGGGGTCAGTTCCGGCCGGTTGAGGTCTATTAGTATGAGGTCGGCGAGCATTCCCTCGGCGATTTTCCCTATTTCGAGTCTTAATGCCCTGCCTGCGTTTGCCGTTGCCATTTCAATTGCGTCTGCCGCAGGGAGTACCGTCTGGTCCCAACGGTGGCTTTTTTGCAGTAGGGCTGCTGTCTTCATGGCTTCGAACATGGAAAGGCTGTTGTTGGATGCGCAGCCGTCGGTGCCGAGGGTTACGTTCATGCCGGCCTGCCGCATCTCGGGATATGGCATGACGCCGCCGCTGGCAAGCTTCATGTTCGAGGTCGGGTTGTGGACGGCGGTGACGTTGCGCCTGGCCAGGACGCCTACTTCGGCTTTTGTCAGCCACACGCAGTGGGAGGCAATGACGTTGTCGCCGAGGAAGCCGATGCTGTCGAGAAGCTCGACCGGCCGCATGCCGCATTTCTTCACGCAATCCTCGTTCTCCTTGCGCGTCTCGGAAAGGTGCGTATGCATCAATAGGCCGTGCTCGCGCGCGTATCCCGAAATCCAAGACAGGCTTTCTTTCGAGAGCGTGTAGACCGCATGCGGCCCCATCGCAGGCGTCACCCTGCTGCCGCCGGCCTTTCGGATTGCGTCCATCACTTTTATCGTCTTCTTCTCGCCGATGTCGTAGGCGTGGACTTCCTTGCGGTCGAGGAAAAGCTCGCTGACGACCGCGCGTATGCCTGTTTCCCTGACGGCCCGGGCTATGTCCTCGCTGTAGAAGTACATGTCGTTGAAGCATGTCGTCCCGGATTTGAGCATCTCAAGGCATGCGAGCTTCGTCCCCGCGTACACGTCCCGGCCGGCAAGCTTCGATTCAGCCGGCCATATCTTCTTCGGCCATGCTTCGTAGAATTCCATGTCGTCGGCGAAGCCGCGAAAGAGCGTCATCGCCGCGTGGGTGTGCATGTTCACGAATCCCGGCAGGACGGCCTTGTCCTTGCCGTCAATGGTCTTTTCGGCCTTCTCCCGTACGCTGCCGATTTTTGCGATGCGGTTTCCCTTTATGAGTATGTCGCGGCGCATGCCGTCCATCATCAGAATCCGCTTCAGGAGGATGCTCATTTCCATTCCCCCGCCGCCTTAACCGCGATTCCTGCAATCATCTCGCCTATCCGCTCGGAGTCCGAAAGGATTGCCCGAAAGTTGGGCTTGCTTTTCGCAATCCCGTGCGCGTAATTGTCGACGCTGCAAAGTGCCGCATAGGGAATTTCCGACTCCTGCGCGAGCGTCGCCTCTGAAGCCATTGTCATCCCGACGACGTCGCCGAAACGCGCGAGCATGCGCACCTCGGCCCTTGTTTCAAGCCGGGGGCCGTGCGTCTGGATGTAAACGCCCTTTGTATGGACAGGCAGCTCCTTGTTTTTTGCGGCGGCTATTATCAATTTTCTCAGATTCTCGTCCAGCGAGGGCGTGATGTGCACGACCCGGTCGTCATAGAACGTAGGCACGTCCCAAAGACTGTTGTAGTCGTCAGGCACGAGCAGGCAAGGCGGGCGCAGGCGGCTTTTCAGGCCGCCGACCATGCACAGTCCGACTACTGCCACGGCCTTGGCCTCTTTCAAGGCGCAGATGTTCGCCAGGTGGTTGATTTTGTGGGGCGGCAGGCTTACGTCGCTGCCGTGCCGCAATATGAAAATCCGGTTATCGGAATAATAAGCTTCAACGTCGCCGTAGGGCGTGGTGACCGAACGCTTATCCGCGCCTTTAACAAGCGACGTTGAGCGCAGGTTCGAACCGCCGATTATTCCTACCTTCACTTTATGAACACCCTCTTGGATATCTATTTTTATTTACTATTCATATATTACTGAACCATGACATTGAACATGAGCAAACTCGACTCCTTAAAGGAGGTCGGCTCTCGAATCAGGTGGAAATCGGTCCTCGCGGTCATAGTGGTGGTCTTCATCGCCATAATCGCGCTCACGAGCCTCCCGAGCGGATACACAGTGAAAGACGACATCGGCATAAAGGCCGCGGCAAACCCGGACACCATCAAGCCGAACGGGAAGACAACCCTTGAAATCGAAGTCAAGAACATGAAGGAAGATCGGGTGGAAGTGGAGATAGGCGCAAAGGCCTATGACGAGCTACTCACCTTCTCGAACACCTCCAGCACGCAGGTGATGACGACTGTCAAGATAGGGCCGAAGGAAGTGAGAAGGCTGTACTTCGACATGGAGCTGATGGACGGCGCGCTCGAGGGGAAATACGGGATTGAAATCAGCGCAAAGCCTGAAAACAAGATTGAAGGGGTTGTGTACCAACTGTACATCAACGTTAGGAAATAACGGCCTTTTGTATTAATACTTTTTCCGCACATATTCTCTTCGGATGGACGACGACATCTTCCGCTGGGCCGAGCTGCGCGTGAACCGTTTCATCTGGCTTTCGCACATGGCCGGCATGCTTGAGAAGGCACGGCACGGCAGACGCGGCGCGCCCGATGCCTACGACGAGATTGCCAACCACCTGATACTCCTCCGCCATCTTGCATTGCGCATGGACAAAGGCTCTGCCTGCCCGCCCACCTGCGGGAGCCTGTGCTGTTACTTCCCAGGAGACTATTCGGCCCAGGTGCTGGTCAGCGAGGGCGAGCGCAGGGCGCTTGACAGCCTGCTAGCCGAAACCGGGGAGCGTCTTGAGGACCATTATACGTTCGTGCTTGTCGGAGGATTAGACAAGAGAATAAGGGAGCATGTCACAGGCATGCCGGGCTTCGTCCATGACATGAAAGGCGTCCCGAGCGTGTGCGTCCTCAACCCGTCGCACAGGAAGGTCGACAGAAAGCTGCTTTCGCACAAGCCCAGGCCGCCCAAGCTGCTCGACGACATGTGGACCGACGAGACGGCGAAGGCATGCAGGTTTCTCTCCGAAGACAATTCCTGCAGGCTCTACCGCCACCTGAGATTCGGCGTCTGCCACAACTACTACTGCCGGACGGCGTTCGCCCTGCTCATACTTAGGCACTACGGACTGGTAGGCGACGAGACCTCCGGCCGGCCGATGAACGAGCTCAACAGGCTTGCGGACGACGTCGCGATGGCCTTCAGGAGCAATGACCTTTACGGCAAGGAGAAGGAATACGATTCACTTTTCAGGGAGCTGGCCGTGTTTTATGCAACCGGCAATGAGACGAAAAAGGCATGCGAAAAGCTGAAGTCCTTTGAGAAGAGATATGAGAAAGAGCTTATGGCATGCCTGAAAAGCGCGGCCAAGAAAGGCTAGCACTTCTTCAGGAGGCTCGTGTGGCCGTAGTGCACTAACAGGTCTATCCCAAGTTTCTTAGCCTGCTCGTCTTTCGTGTCGCAGGCGCCGTACGTCGGGTCCGTGAATATTATGCAGGTCGCGCCCGTCTCATTCTCAATCTCGCCCGCAATTTCCAGGGCGTGAACCTTCAATCCTTCAGGGAACTGCAGGCCGACTGTTTTGGCCTTCGCCTTCCTTACTTCCTTTATGACGCGCCCGGTTTCGAAGTCGTATTCGTTCATTTCACCTTCTGTATGCGCTTGATTTCCTTGATTAGCGCCGTCTCCTCTTCCGACAGGTCTTCCGGCTTTAGCTTTGCGATTTCGTCCAGCGGTATGAACGTGTAGACCGTGTCGTTCTCGGAAAGCTGGCGGCCTATCGTTACGTCGTCAATCGACACCGCAACCTTGCTGCCGGCTTCGGCCTCCGTTATATTCTCCTTCTCTAGCTGTATGCCCTTCACCCGGCCTGCGACCTTGCCGTCCTCGCGCATGAGCCGGGAGTTTACCCCGAGTTTCCCGGCGAGCACTTCGATTCCGACGATGGCCGGCTTGCTCTGGCGGAATACGAAGCCCGGAAGTATCCTGAATTTCGCAGGCTTGGTCGACTCCTTCTCCCTCTTGCGCTTGTCCAATTCCTTCTGCTCCGCCGCCCACTTCCGGTAGTCGTCAAGCAGCTGGTAGATGATTTTGCTCTGGAAAATCTTAATATCGTTCGCGTAGGCATAGTCCTCGGACTCCTCCATCACCGCTGTGTTGAACGCGATTATCACGCCAAAGTACTTGCTGGCCTGCCTCACCGTCGAAGCCTCGATGACGTCCTGCTTGACGACCTTGCCTATCGCGCCCTTCCTTATCGGAATCTCGGCATCGCCAAGAACCTTCACAAGGGCCTCGAGAGAGCCGAGCGTGTCGGCCTTGACGACCACGCCCACGATATCCCTCGCGAACTCTATCTCGCCCATCTCGGACTGCACAAGCTCGGCAAGCTCCGGCCCGCCGACATAGACCGGCGCGCCCGCAAGCGCGTTCTCCAGCCCCGGAGCCGCTATCTTGACGCCGAATGCGGCATACACCTCGTTCACGTTCTTGAACTTCTCCTTCGGGTCGCGCATCTCGTCGAGCGAGTGCGGCCGGAGGAGCGCCTTGACTTTGGTGATTATGGGCTTCCCCCTTGCGCCTACGACAATCGAATCCCCGCGCTTGATAATGCCGTCATACAGTATGACGTCGATAGTCGTCCCAAGGCCGCGCTCCTCCTTCACTTCGAGTATCGTCCCCTTGCCCGGGCTTTTCACTTCTATCGAAAGCTCTTCCTTCAGGAACTGCTGCGACAATCCGACTAGCATGAGCAATAATTCCGGAACGCCCTCGCCCGTAATCCCGGAAACAGGAACGATGGCGACCTCCTTTGTGAAATCCTTGATATTGCTATACAAATCAGAGTCAAACCCCTGCTCGGACAGCTGGGCGACGAGCGTATAGAACTTCTTGTTGAAATCATCCCGCACCCGCTCCAACTGCTCGGCCAGCGGAAACTTCGTCCGCCAGCCGTTAATGCGGTCAACCTTCGTCGCGGCCACGACGAACGGCGTCTTATACTGCCGCATAATCTGGATGGACTCCACAGTCTGCGGCTGCACGCCCTCGTTGATGTCAACAATCAAAACCGCCAAATCCGCAACACTACCCCCGCGCTTGCGCAATGTGGTGAACGCCTCATGGCCCGGCGTATCGATGAAAAGCAGGCCGCGAATCGGTATAGTAACCTTGACATTGTTCAGAAGACTACCGCAAATCGCCTGCACCACCTCGAACGGCACGTCAGTCGCACCGATATGCTGCGTAATCCCGCCGGCCTCACGCTTCGCGACAACGCTGCCCCTGAGATAATCCAGGAAACTCGTCTTACCATGGTCCACATGGCCCAACACCGAGATAATCGGCTCACGAGTGCGAAGCGCCATAGCCAGCTAAATAATAGGAAGAAGGCGTTTTAATAGACTGGTGCTGGAAAAAAATACGAAAACGAAGACTACAGAACAGAAAGGATACCGGCCGAATTTTTTAATCATCGTTAAAAGTCTAGATAGAAAATAATGACAGTAACATTGTAAGATATACAATAAACCAAAAAAATCCGGCTAAACCAGTGTTTGTATACTTTGGTAACTGTGATTGTACGATTATTTTTCCGGTCAGCGGGTATTCCATAATCCGATAGGTCAATATAAAGATTGCCAAAAAGGAAAGGAGCAGCATATAGGGAGTAAAACTTATTTTTGAATTTTTGTAAAACAAAAAAGTAATTGCCGCGAGGAAACTAGTCAGTAGGTTTAGTATATAATTTTTTTTAGAGGTCTTCACATACCACTGAAAGGTATCTTCTTCAGTCATGCGATTATACCATCACTTTTAGTATTACCGCCATTGCTGATGCCAGCAGCGGCAGGTAGGCCAGGCAGGGGCACAGTTCCATCCACGGGTTTTCGTCGTAGAATTTGTCTGTGCATTCCATTGCGGCCTGTTCGAGGCATGTGTCGCCTTGGGTGTAGCAGAGCTTGCATATCGGGTCTGTGCAGTCCTGCTTGTCCGTCCCTAGGCAGCCGGGCACGCTGCAGGTGTCGAATGTGGCCTTGCATTCGTCGACTTCAGGGCAGTTTCCGTCCTGGTATTGGAAGGCCATGACGGGGTAGGCGGCCATGAGGCATGCCTTGCCGCTTTCGGTATTGGCGTCCTTGCAGTTTTGGTCTATTTCGCCGGCTATTGTGAAGTTGCATGCAGTGCATGCTTCTTGGTAGGCGGCGAGCGAGCAGCCGCTGGATGCTGATGCGTTGGGTATGAGGAGGAGGAAGAGCATCAGGCCGGCCGTAATTAGGTATTTTTTCATCTTGGCTGTTTTTTGGCATCATTTTATTGGAGTGTCTGTTTAAAACAGGCGTTATTCCGGTTTCCTAGAAAAAGAAGGGCCGGGTGCTGTTTTTAGCAGCACCCTTTTGCGTCGCCTCCGCAGAGGCTGGCGCATTGTTTTTTGCATTCGTCGGTCCATTTTACGCTTATGCCGTCCTTTGTGCGGCTTATTGTCGCGCATTCCTTGCCGTCGCATGTTATCTTGCATTCCATTTCGTTTCACCTCCTTTTTGTTATATCGGTTGTCCGATATGTATATATTGCACATAGTCGTATATAAATATCGGTTATCCGATATTTGGGCGATTTATAGCGAAAAACCCAATAGAATAGCGATGGAATGCTGCGACATGAAGGGATATCTGAGCTATGTGATACTCTGGGTTCTGAGCAAATCCCGCATGAACGGCGCGGAAATATCCCGCGAGCTGGAAAAACGCAGGGGCGCAAGGCCCAGCCCGGGAACGCTTTACCCCGCGCTCAAAGAGATGAAGGAAAAAGGCCTCATCGCAGTAGACAAGGACAAGAGGTACTCTCTAACAGGGAAGGGAAAATCCCAGCTGAAGACCGCGTGCTCGTACTTTTGCGGCATGTTCTACGACGCGAAGGACATGTTCAAATGCTGCGGCAAGAAAGAGTAGGACATCATGTAACAGCGGCGAACAAACGACTCATCCAATCCTCTTGACGTAAATCAGCTTGTCCTCGCCCTTATGGTAGAAGTCCTTCAGCACCGCCTCGCTGACAAAACCGCACTTCTCGTACAGCCTGCGGGCGTTCTCG
Source organism: Candidatus Altarchaeota archaeon (assembly GCA_028712125.1). Taxonomy (GTDB): domain Archaea; phylum Altiarchaeota; class Altiarchaeia; order IMC4; family SCGC-AAA252-I15; genus VGJA01. The sequence goes on along the minus strand of JAQTQS010000023.1, from coordinate 3,965 downwards.
TAATTCGGACCGGACTCGGTCTCTATCGCTATCATCCGCGCGTTCTCCTTTTTAGCCTCGGACTCAATGCTTTCGAGCAGCATCCTGCCGACGCCGTTCTTGCGCTTGTGCGGCGCGACGACGACCCAGTAGACCTCGAAAACGCCGTCGGCCAGCGTGTCGGTGTCGTAGCATGCGAACCCGGTCAGCCCGTCATCCTCGACTGCGCATATGAACTTGTAAGTCGGCTCGACCCCGCCGACGCACTCATGCAGGCATTCCAGGCAGCATTCCACGTCCCGGCTGCTGAATTCGGACGTATGTTCCAATATGCCGCGCATTCCCGTAATGTCGTCCCTTGCGACATGCCTGATGACGTTCATCCCAAAAACCCCATGCACGCTCGCTCCACCGGACTATACGGGAGCCTGAAAGCAACGTGAGTAATCACTTAGGAGCAGGTATTTTAAAGCAGTCTGGAGGGTACGGCCGTGATTTTATCAGGCATGCATCATTGGAATCCCAAAAGTCACGCGCTAAAATGCTGCTTTAGCGCCTCGTGCATATCCGGGGGGTATTTCAGCTTTATCAACTGGATTAAGGGAGTGCCGATTTCGGTTACAGGCCGCGTATCCGCTTCTGAGAAATTTGCGTCCAATAGCGATTTCACGCCGAGCGCCTTCGTCCCGTAAGGCGGCTTCCATGATGGGTACAGCTCTCTCATGCGTCTTGACAACACCTCCCTGTCTCTTTCCATGGCCTGCGCCGCTATCTCCTCGACCATGCCGCGTTCGACTGCGTTTGCCGGCCTGAAGAAGCCGTTTAATCCCGATGGTATAAGGCGGGCGCCTACCGACTGTATTATCTTGTAGTCCTGCGTCGTCCTTGCGGTGTGGGCGAGGTTTATCGCGCTGATTGCGATATGGCCGACAGCCTGCGGGTAGGTCATGTCCAGAAGGTCGTGGGTTTCATGCCAGTCGCATATCATAACCTGCCGCTCGCGCGGCCCGGTCCGCTTGAGCCTTATGTTCCCTATGTGAAGCTGGTCGTGGGCTATGCCGTGCTCCAAGAGGATGCGGCCTGCGGCGCCGGCTCCATGCTGCACCTGCTCCAGGTCTTGCCTCCAGCGGCCGAGGAGGGCGGGATCTGCGCCCTTCAGCAGCGGCATGAAAGAGGGAGTCTTGACGCCCATGCTTTCGAGGAATCCGGTCATGAAGACGAAGAATGCGAGCTTTTCAGGTTTCTGCTCTGTCCGGAAGTCTTCGAGCGTCTTGCCGGCTTCTGCCAGCACCCTGCTGAAAAGCCCGACATCCTTGTCAGACACCGCATCCCCGGCCGTCTTCTTGAATTCCCCGCTCCTTATCCTGCCGAGCATCTCCCCAATCGAGCGGGATAGTTCGCCGATTATGGCTGCCTTCTCCTTCGGCTTCTCGCTCAAAAGCTGCCCGAGGTAGGAATGGTTCAGGGAAGTCATCTCGTCGTCGCCGCGCTGGTCGAAGTCGTCGAGACGGTCGATTAGGAAGCCCTGTATTTTGCCTTCCGGGGATTTTACCTTGTGGAAGATGCCGTACAGCTTGGGAGGGTCGACGAAGTTTGACAAGTCTCTTTTCGACACCGCAAGCAGGCGCATGTAGAACTCGTACTCGGCCTTTGTAAAGCCCATCCCTCCGGACAGGTCCGGCGAAACGGGCGAAAAACCGAGAAGACCTCGCTCATTTATAGAGGGGGACATCTGGTTTACATTCGGTATGTCCTCTCCGTACATCCTCCTCCTGACTTCAAGAAGGTCGAACGCTGCCTTTTCCCCCGGAGTGAACCGCAATCCCTTGCCGGTATATGCGTATGGCGCGCCGTCAAGGTTAGAGACGCCTGCAGGCAGTATGACTATGCTCCTCCTTGGCATTAGCGCCTGCCAGGGTACGATGGGCTTGCCTTTGTTCATAAGCTCTTCGGTCACCCCGCGTATGAATCCCGGGGAGACGAGAGCACGCCTTACGTTATCCAAGTCCCCGGCAGGCATCTGTTCGCCCGTATCGACGTGGACTATCGTCGCGTCGCGAAGGCCGTCGGGGTCGTTCACGGTCTCAATGCGTATTTTTTCGGCAGGGATGTCAAGGCTGCTTGACACTTTCTTCATCCTCGCCCTGATGGCTTCAGGCGCAAGAGAAATCCCGCCGACTTCGACTAGATACCTAGGCCGCATGCCTGCGACCTTCTCCTGCGGATGATGGTCCCAGTAGTCGCTTGCGGCGTCCAAGTAATGCTCCCTGCCGACGCCGAACACTCCGGCAATCTCCATGTCATACGGCCCTCTGCGGAGATTGTCCATGAAATAGTCTTTTGGGTTCCTTCCTTCTGTGTTTTTGACGGCTTCCTGAATCAGCCTTTCAATCCTTTTCTCAGGCGGCTCGACGCCACCGCCGGAATGCGATGCGACATTCCTTGATTTTGACATGTTGTATCACATAGATACAAGGCAGCATGCTTTAAGTACTTTAGAAGGAAGATAAAACCCGGGAGAATGTCAGGACAATAGCGCATCTATCCGTTTTTTCAGCCCGTACTCGTGCGAGGCTATCGCATGCTCAATGTTCCAGTACACGTTCAGGTAGACCGCCATCGCGCAGGCATGGTGGAAGACGTAGCAGGCCATTGCTTGGAACACGTCATTGTGCCTTTCGTCGCGCAGGCTTTTGATGACGTACTGGCTGGCAGGGCCGCGGCGGGAGATTTCGGCAAGATAGCCGGCCATTTCGCTTCTTTCGGCAGGTTCCAGTGAGGGGAGTTCGATTTCCCCTGAATTTACGTTGCGGCCGGCGGCTTTCAGTATATCGTCCTTCAGCGTTATTTCCATTTCCACCGCGCCCTTGCCGTCCGGGAAGTCTAATGCAAGGACGCCCGCCTGAAAGATTCCTTTCAGCGGGATTAACGGATTTTCAGAGTCCGGGACAGAGCCGTCCGAGTTCCCGAGGCCGCTGATTGACTGGTATATGGTTGATGGGTGGAATCCCTTGCTTAGGGCGTGAGTGATTGCGCTCTCGGCCAATGTTTCGACCTCAGGCAGCCGGTTGAGCATGGGATGTCTTGATGACAGCCGCTGCGTCAGCCTCTTGTACGACGCACACTGGCGCTCGTAAAAGCCGCCGTACTCCTCGACGAGGATTTTAACGCACATCGACACCTCCCGAATCCCGGCGGCATTGCCGCTTTTCGCAGGAGGGCATACGCGCTCACGGTCGACCTTAAGGACGCCATTCGAGGCGGAATGAAGTGCGAGCGGATAAGTGTTGCACACCCTTGGCTTGACCATGTGGGCCGAGCACAATCCTTCCTTCAAGAGGACGCAGGAGCCGTCGCCCGTTCGCCTGAGGTAAAAACGGCCGTCGTCATGCTCCAACAGCTTTCGCAGGTCTGCGCCGGCCTGGCCCAATCGTGCGAGGTCTGTTCTGCCGACGGGCACGCGGTAGAGCCGGCAGCAGCCGGTCCGGCATGTCCTGCAGGAATAGCATAGATTGTCAAAACTCGTCTCCCATGCAAGGTTGTACGGCTCGCCTAGGACACCTTTCATCGCCTCACGCCCCCCTCAATCCCCAGGTCATATCAGCTTGACGAAGTTTTCCAGAAGCCGGAGCCCGGCTTCCCCGCTCTTCTCGGGATGGAACTGCGTGGCCATTATGTTTTCCCTGATGATAATGGACGGGAACGTTACGCCGTAGTCCGTGGTGGCCGCAATCGTTCCTGCGTCTGACGGCGCGGGGTAGTAACTGTGGACGAAATAGAAATGGGAGCCGTCCTTGATGCCTTTGAACAGCGGGCTCTTCGACTTGAAGTCCACCGTATTCCAGCCCATGTGCGGCACTTTGACACCGCCGGTGAACCTGCAGCAGCCGCCTGAAAGGAGCCCCAATCCCAAGACATTCGGCGCCTCCATGCTGCGCTCGAATATGACCTGCGCTCCAAGGCAAAGGCCGAGAAACGGCTTTCCT
>JAQTQS010000083.1 GCA_028712125.1 Candidatus Altarchaeota archaeon | reverse complement strand
GGTTTAGGTCTTCGACGATGCCGGCGATTAGTTCAATCTGCTTGTAGTATCCCTCGACCTGCCTGACGTCCAGCAGCGTGCGGAAGAGTCTTGGTTCGAAGATGTTTTCAGAGCGCGGCAATGCTAGCATGACCTTGTTGTTGACAAACGACAGGAAGACGTTCGTGCCCGTCTTCTTCCGGAATTCGGTGATGCGCGACATCAAGCCCGGCGTGAGGATGTAGCGGGCCTGCACCTGGTCGTCGCCGTAGACTACGAAGTAGCGTTCGAATTCCGGGTCTTCGAGCTTTATGAGCTTGCCGCGCGAGGTGTTGCGGGATTGCAGCGCCGTCCCGAGCAGCCCGCCGAACATGCGCTGGGCCGTGTCCGGGAGGACGAGCGTCCTGCCTGTGAAGTTCTTGTTGAAGTCCGCGGATATGAAAATGCCCTTGAAGAGGGTGTAGTAGCTGTACTCCTTGCGGCCTTTGGCGTTCGTCGTCTCGGACTTGTATTCCGCGTGGATTTCGGAGAATTCGATTTTAGTCTTGCCTACTGTGCCTGAGATGTAGTCTTCTCCGGAGTAGCGGTCCGGGACCTTGGGGAAAATCCCGCTGTCCTTGAAATATTCGAGCGGCATGTAGTATTTCGGGCTGTATTCGAACTCCGGGCCGAAGAAGGCGACGATGTCCTGTATGAGGGTTTTCTTGAATTTCGGGACGTAGACATAGGAGAGGAGCCCGTACGCCCCCGTGATAAGGAGGAAGCAGAAGATAATCGCAATCAGCGGCGCGGCAGACATCCTTGGCCCTGAGAGGGCAAGGTAGATTGATGGAAGGAGAATGAAGGTTATAAGGCTTACAGACAAGATTATGAGCGCGGCTAGTATCAGCTTCCTGCGGTCTTCAAGGGGTCGTATCTTCTGCCGCAATTCGCTTTCGTAGTACAGCCGGATGTCTTCGATTGTCTTCATCGCTCGGCGGGCGCCTTATTCAATGATTCCGGGGATTTCGGCGCCAGACGCTCCGGCGGCGCGGTCTCGAAGAATTCCATCCTCCTGAAGTTCAGCAGGCCGGCGACGATGCTCGTCGGAAGCATTTCAACCGCGTTGTTGTAGTCCAGGACTGCGGCGTTATACGCGCGCCTTGCCGCCGATATCTGCTCCTCGGCGTCGGCCAGCGCGGCCTGCAGGTTCATGAAGTTATCGCTCGCCTTAAGCTGGGGGTAATTCTCGACCGAGACCATGATGCTGTGCAACAGCGACGTGAAAATTCCGTCGGCCTTGATTTTGTCGGCGGCGGACGCGTCCGGGGACATGGCCTTCGAGCGTATTTCAGTAATCTCGGTCAGCACGCCCCGCTCGTGCTCCATGTAGCCCTTGACGGCCGCTACAAGGTTCGGTATGAGGTCATAGCGGCGCTTGAGCATGACGTCCACGCCGGAAAAGGAGTTCCTGGCCTGGTTGCGGAGCGATACGAGGGTGTTGTAGAGGAAGGCTGCGAAGAGCAGCAGGACGAGCGCGGCCGCCGCGGCTACTGCGGCGGCTGCCAGCGTTAAATCAACCATGCTTATCATGGATATTTCTATGATTAGGGGGGTATAAATCCGGCATCATCCGGCGCAGGAACATCCGCCCTCCCAAGCCAGCGAAGGATTGCATATGCTGTTGCACCGGCCGGACCATGGCGGGTAGCCCCAACCGCTCATAGGCGGGTTGCTCGCGAGTTGGAAGTAGCGTTCATTGTCTTCTATCTGGGAACAGCCCTTGCTTGAGCCAATGCCGACGCAAGACTTGTTGCCGGCAGGTTTTTTATTCCAGTAGCATCCGGTCATCGAGCCCCGGTTATACCCGACAAGGCCCCCGTTGTCCTCCCCGCCTCGTATGTCTCCGGTGGAATATGAGTTTATGGCTTCGCCGGACAGGTACCCTATCAGGCCGCCCGCATTGCTCTTACCGTAAACTTCGCCAGACGCGTAGGTGTTTTCGATTCTGGAAAGGGCGGCACGCCCTACAAGACCGCCTACATCGCCGTATCCGTTGACTGCCCCGGTCGAATACGAGTCCATTACCGTCATCTTGGAACCGTCGCCTACAAGCCCCCCGATGGAGTAGTAGCCGCTGGCGTCGCCTGCCGCATGAGACCCCGATATTAATCCGCCGACAGCTCCGCCGACCAGCCCGCCTACGCTGATATCGCCCCTGACATCAACGTCGGCATAGGAGTTTAATATCGCATCCCTGCTGTATCCCGCAAGCCCCCCCACGTAGTAGATGCCTTCCGCATCCCCCACAGCCCCTGAGTTCTTTATCACCCCGCCTATATCGTTCGTCCCGGCCAGCCCGCCCACGTTATTTCCAGACGAGTATATTTCAACGGTTGCCCGGGAGTAAGCGATTAAGCCTTCATTAGACCCGGCGATGCCGCCAACACCGTCTCCATTGCCGGATATTTTCCCGGCAAATGCGGCATTTAAGATGGTGCCCCGGTTCAAGCCCGCAAGACCGCCAACCATGGATGCGCCGGCAACATAGGCGTTCATCAGGCTGATGTTTTGTATCATTGCGCCGTCTGTGCTTGAGAACAATCCGACTTCGCTTGAGCCACCCCGGTTTATGTACAATCCAGTTATCCCGTAACCACGGCCGTCAAGTATCCCTGAGAAGCCTTTTACCGGCTCGAATCCCGCACCGCCGTTCCAGTTGACGGTACCTTCGCAGTCTATGTCGCCGGCAAGATCGTAATTGGCCGACGTGTTAAGCCGTATGGACTGCAAACCCTCGCAGGTGCTGATAATTATAAATGGCACAATCTCGCAAGCTCCGGCGTTGTTGCATGCCTTCTCGTGCCCGATATCGCAATACGCGCCCTTGGCGCAATCGGCATCAGAGCAATCCGAGAGCCCGTCGCCGTCCTCGTCCCCGGGCAGGTCGCAAAATTCAGGATGAGCCGTGTAATACGCCGGCAAGCCGGCGCTCTTTAAGCCGCCCGCATCAGGCAGCGTCTCCGTCTTAGGATTCGACCGCAACTCTGAAGTATCCGTGGACAACGTTGTCGTTGGCCCGGATTGCATTGTCGTAACAACAGGCGCGGGGTAAAGGTCGGCATGAACCTTTACCAGACCATAGGCCGAAACCGTCACATCCCCGTTCCAGTCGCGATAGCCGGTCTTCATTACCGTCAGAACGTATGTTCCTGCCGGGACTGACAGATTCTTCGGGGTTCTGCTTCTTTTCGTGTCCAGACCCTCGATGAACACCCAGGCATCCGAAGGATTGGACGTGACCTCAAGAACGCCCTTATCCCCTGAGAACAATCCCGCAGGCACGTCGGCATATGGACCGTATGATATTAGAAGGATGAACGAGGCAAGTATCAGGAGGATGAAAGAGGAGAAGTAAAGGCTGCTTCGAATCCTTGACGCCAGAGCGCACATGTTAAAAAAATGGGGAGAACGAATATTAAAACAGGGGTATAACGCCGATTATCATCAATCATAAGCAGCGCCATAACACCAGTTCATGGCTTCTTTGCGCGAATTTGCCATTCATAACGCGGCTGAGGACAGGTAAAACCGGCCTTCACGCTGGTATTTACTGGCATTCGCCCTGCCGGTAGCCGACGACGGCCTCGCCAGGCGTGTTCCGGGTGCAGGCAGTACAGGCATTGCCGAACGTCTCTTCCTTGAAAACGCCATTGGCGCGAACTTTACCGCATACCGGAGCGTATTCCATCGTGCACGCGCCCGCGCCGGCGTAGCGGCTGCAGTCCCTGAGGGCTTCAGGGTCGCCTGAGCATTGAGACCAGTACAACAGCTTCCCGTTGCAGTACCAGCCTTCGCTGCGGGAGCCGACCGCGGCGCAGATGCAGTCTCCCGGCTTGCATTCGCCCCTAAAGTAAGCCCATTCATCGCAGATAGTCCCGTCGTCAAAATGGCAGACGCCAATCTGACCGTCCGAACGGTCTACAATCTCAAGGCGCCCGCCGTCGCTCACGCACTTTTGGGAGGCGGGATTCGCCATCTGGGCCGGGGCAGTGGTGGTCGTCTCCTTATCGATTTTTACTTCCACGCAGGAGCCGTCCTTTAATTCGCATCCTTCAACGCCGTACTCGCCAAAGCAGTTTATGCCGCACAACTGGCCGGTCTTCTCCTCGGGAGCGGTCCCGGAGACATGGCACTTGCAGTCGCACAGGCTGAGCGTGCATTCAAGGAGCGTCGTCGAAGGCGCTGTCGTTGAAGCCTTCGGAGGGTTTACACAGCCGCAAAGCATGACAAATATGCCGAAGATTACAAGCACGATTCCTTTCATGTTAAAGTATTTCGGCCGTGCGGTTAAAAATAAGCCGTAATGCTTCGGAATCGGCCGAAACAAGCATATATACAAATCTTATAATATAGATAAGAAATCCAACATGGACCTTCCCTTCTCAGGCCTTGCCCAAAACCCATTTCTGTACGTCGCACTCATCACCACCCTGCCATGGATAGAGCTTCGCGGAGGAATACCCGCCGGCCTCCTCCTCGGCCTGAGCCCCCTCTCAGTTTTCACGGTCTCAGTCATCGCCAACTGCGCCATAATCTACCCGAGCTTCATATTCCTCGACTGGTTCTTCCACATTATGAAAAAGGTGGGATGGCTCGGCCGCATGATAGACAAGACGCATGAAAAGGCAAAGCCGTATGTGGATAGGTACGGGGTTCTCGGCCTTATGCTTTTCGTCGCC
>JAQTQS010000022.1 GCA_028712125.1 Candidatus Altarchaeota archaeon | reverse complement strand
TATCGTCCCGGACATTATGTCCTCCGGGAGGGTTATCGTCTTTCGGAAATAGCGCTCGCAGTTCGAGCAGCTGTTGTTGTACCACATCCAGTCGACGCACGTGAGCTCGCAGGAACTCATCTTTCCGCAATACTTGGAGCAGGGGTTGTTGACCCATCGCCCGGCTGACGCGCCCCAAGAGCTGTCGTCGAATTCAGGCTTGAACCAGTCGGTAGAGGCGACAGAAGACGCGGCCTTCCATGTCGAGTCGGCCTTGATGTTTATGACTTCAGTCTCGGCGCATGACATGCTCGAAAACAAAATCATCAATACAGCTGTGGCAAATCCTATCCTTCCAATGTAGTTCATGTCTCAACACCCCTTATTCCCGATAATCCCCACGAATTATGCGACAATCTCCATGCCCTTGGGGACGAGCAGGAGCTTCTCGTTCGACACCTTGCAGATGTCGCCGTTAACATCCTTGACCGCTTCCTTGACATGCTGGATGACGGTCTTCAGCCGGCCCTTGTCGGAGAACAGGCCGCTGATGTTCATTACTACGAGGTTCCCCCGTGATAGTTCCTTTGTAACCCGCTCAAGGTCGGCTTCCCCCGAGACGCGTATCGACTTAAGGTATGTGTAGTTCTCCTCTTCAGGGAGCTTGTCGGTCCCGAGTGTAAGTTCCTTCATGTAGCCGTCGACGTCCAACTCCCTGTCGCCGACGGATATCTTGCCGAAAGGCCATTTCATTTTTATACCGCCTCCTTGTTGGTTTATGTTTATTTTAGTTATTATTCTTCGCGTCCTCTAAGCCCCTTCTGGCAGAGGATGATGTCGCCAACCGAGACGACTTCATTGTAGCCGAGCGTTTCGTCCTGCAGTATGCGCTTGCCGTCGTCTGCTGCGACGTCGCCCTTGAACGACCGCAGGCTAAGGCGCATGACTTCGCCGCGCTCCAGGTTGAGAATCACGTCCTCAACCCTGCCGACGTACTTCCCGGACCCTGTGTAGATGTCCATGCCATACAACTCCGACAATCTTCGTGCCATATTTTTTACCTCCGCGTTTTTATATTGACCTAATGCTCCAGTCGTCTATCTCGGGCGTGTAGACATAGGCATCCTCAAGGCGCTCCCTACCCGAGCCTAGGACGTTCTGAGACTTGACGCCGGTTATGATGCTTATGACTTCGATGCGGTCTTCAAGGCGCGGGCTGATGCGCGCGCCCCACATGACGTTCGCATTCGGGTCGAACTCACGCGTCAGCAGTTCGCCAATCTGGTTAGCCTCGCCGATGGTCATGTCCGGGCCGCCCGTTATGTGTATCAAAGCACCCTTCGCCCCGGCGTATTCAACGTCGAGAAGCGGGTGTTCGAGCGTGTTTTTGACAGCCATCTGGACTTTGTCCGGGCCTTCGCCGTCTCCGATGCTTATGACCGAGACCTTGCCGCCGCCGAGGACGGATTTGATGTCTGCGAAGTCCATGTTCACAAGGCTTGGCTCCTTGATTGTCTCGGTGATTCCCTTGACAGCGCGCGCAACGACTTCGTCCGCGACCAAAAACGCCTTGTCTATCGGGAGGTTCGGCACGTATTCGACGAGCTTGTTGTTGTCGATTACGATAACGGTGTCTGCAGCCCTTCGCAGCCGGTCGATGCCCTCGCGGGCCTTCTCAAGGCGCGAGCGCTCGAGAGCGAATGGGAATGTGACGATTGCGACGACTATCGCGCCCTGTTCCTTTGCGATTTCTGCGATGACTGCGGCGCTTCCTGTTCCGGTCCCGCCGCCCATCCCGGCCGTGAGGAAGAGGAGGTGCGTGCCTTCAAGGAGGTTTGAGATTTCATTCCTGCTCGCTTCAGCGGCCTTGAGCCCGATGTCTGGGAATCCGCCTGCTCCGAGGCCTTTCGTGATTTTTGCACCGATGAGGAGTTTGGTTATGCTTGAGTCTATTTTTTTGAGGTCCTGCGCGTCAGTGTTGCATGCGATAAGTTCGGCTCCGGTTATCCCGATTCTGCTCAGGCGGTTAACGGTGTTGTTCCCGCCGCCGCCGCTCCCGAGGACGACAATCCGCAGTTGGTTGACGTCTTGGTATTCTTCGGCGTTTTTGTTTCCAGACTCTTTCAATGCTTCGTTCACGATTGATTCCATGTGTCTCTCCTCCGGTTGTACGACGTAAAAATTGCTATCTAAAGAACTGTTTATTGATTACTATGAATCCATATAAATACCTGTAAGAAGGGTTGTGGAAGCCGCTTTCCTGATTTTTGGTATCATTTCGGCAAGCATTCCACTTTTTTATTTGTCTTTTGACAATTTTATTTGTCCTTGGACACGCCCTGACTTACTTTCTGGCTTTTAAGGTTGGCGTGCGCCGCTGCAAGACGCGCGATTGGAACGCGGAACGGACTGCAGCTGACGTAGGTAAGCCCTGCGAAATGGCAGAACTCCACGCTCTTCGGGTCGCCCCCGTGCTCGCCGCATATGCCGACCTTCAGGTCCTTTCTCACGGACCGGCCTTTCTTCACTGCCATCTCAATCAGCTGGCCGACTCCGCTCGTGTCGAGGGTCTGGAACGGGTCGACGTCCATGACCTTTTTTGCGATGTATTCAGGTATGAACTTGCCTATGTCGTCGCGGCTGAACCCGTATGTCATCTGCGTCAGGTCGTTGGTGCCGAAGGAGAAGAACTCCGCGTATTCCGCTATCTCGTCCGCCGTCACTGCGGCGCGCGGCACTTCTATCATCGTCCCGACCTTGTATTTAACCTTCACGCCAGTCTCCTTAATCACGCCATCGGCCGTGTTTACGCACAGTTCGCGCATCATCTTTATCTCGTTCACGTGGCCGACGAGCGGTATCATGATTTCCGGGTAGACTTTCATCTTTTCCTTTGTGCATTCGCATGCCGCTTCCATTATGGCTTTTACCTGCATTTCGGATATTTCAGGGTAGACCACGCCGAGGCGGCATCCTCTGAATCCGAGCATTGGGTTCAGCTCGTGGAGCGATTTTACGCGGGCTTTAAGCTTTTCCTCGGGGACGCCCATCTCGAGTGCAAGTTCAGAAATCTGCTGGTCGTCATACGGGAGGAACTCGTGCAATGGCGGGTCAAGCAGCCTTATAGTCACAGGCAAATCCTTCATCGCCTTGAAGATTCCTATGAAGTCCTTCTTCTGGAAAGGCAGTATCTTGGCGAGAGCGCGCCTCCGGCCCGGCTCGTCGTCTGCGAGTATCATCTCGCGGACGGCCTTGATGCGGTCGGCTTCGAAGAACATGTGCTCGGTCCTGCAAAGGCCGATTCCTTCAGCACCGAAGTCGCGCGCGATTTTCGCATCGTTTGGGGTGTCGGCGTTCGTGCGCACCGAGAGTTTTCTCATGCCGTCCGCCCATTCCATGAGAGTCTTGAATTCGGCAGCCATCTCGGGTTCGATTAGTTCGACTTCGCCGAGGATGACTTCCCCGGTCGAGCCGTTGAGCGCGAGTATGTCGCCCTCTTTTACGGTGTGCGGTCCGACCGTCAGTTCTTTCCTCTGTTCGCTGATGTGGAGTTTCTCGCAGCCTGCGACGCAGGGCTTGCCCATGCCGCGCGCGACCACTGCCGCGTGGCTTGTCATTCCCCCGCGGGCTGTGAGTATTCCTTCGGCGGCGTTCATGCCGTGGATGTCCTCCGGGCTTGTCTCGTTCCGAACGAGGATTACCTTTTCGCCCTCCTCGTCGGCCATCCGCTCGGCTTCATCTGCTGTGAAAACGGCTTTTCCGACCGCAGCGCCCGGCGATGCGGGCAGGCCTTTTGCGATGACGTCGAGCTTTGCCTTGACGTTTATCTGCTTGTGGAGCAGCTGGTCGAGCTGGTGCGGGTCTATGCGGAGCACCGCCGTCTTTTTGTCTATCAGCTTTTCCTTGACCATTTCGACGGCGATTCTCACTGCGGCATAAGCGGTCCTCTTGCCGGCTCGCGTCTGGAGCATGTAGAGCTTCCCGCGCTCTATGGTGAACTCGAAGTCCTGCATGTCCTTGTAGTGGGCTTCGAGTTTCTGGTAGATTTTGACGAGCTCGCGGTAGGCGTGCGGAAGGTCCTTGTTCAGCTCGCTGATGTGCTTTGGCGTGCGTATGCCCGCGACGACATCCTCGCCCTGTGCGTTTATCAGGTATTCGCCGTAATATTCCTTCTTGCCCGTCGAGGGGTTTCTCGTGAATCCTACGCCCGTTCCGGAGTCGTTTCCGAAGTTGCCGAAGACCATAGTCTGGACGTTGACCGCCGTCCCCAAATCGTCCGGGATATGGTTGAGCTTCCGGTACGTGATTGCCCGCTTCGAGTTCCATGACAGGAAGACCGCGTTGATGGCAAGCCAGAGCTGCTCCCTCGGGTCCTGCGGGAAGTCGCGGCCCGTCTCCTTCTTGAACAGTGCCTTGTAGCGCCTGACCAGCTCCTTGAGCGCCTCGGCTGAAAGGTCCGTGTCCACCTTGACGTTGCGCTCGCGCTTCAGCTCACTCATCACGTGCTCGAACTTCTCGTGGGGTATGCCCATGACGACGTCGCCGAGCATGTTGACGATGCGGCGGTAGCTGTCGAAGCCCATGCGCTCGTTCTTGGTCTTGTTAACAAGGCCTTCGACGGACTGGTCGTTGAGGCCGATGTTGAGGATTGTGTCCATCATCCCGGGCATTGAGAATTTGGCGCCGGAGCGGACTGACACGAACATTGGATTGGATGGGTCGCCGAATTTTTTGCCTGTGGCCTTTTCCAGCTTTTTGATGTTGTCTTCGACCTGCTTTTCAAGGCCGGTGGGATGTTTCTTGTTGTTTTTGTAGTAGAGCTTGCAGACTTCTGTCGTTATTGTGAATCCTGGTGGTACCGGGAGCTCGATGTTTGTCATCTCGGCGAGGTTCGCGCCCTTGCCGCCAAGGAGGTCTTTCATGCTGCCTTTTCCTTCTGCCTTTCCCGATCCGAAAAAATAGACGTACTTGCTCATTTTGTTTGAATCAATTCGCCGCGGCTGCTCATCGTGCGCAAGGCGATTGAAGTATGACTTAGGACGCTGGAAATAAAAATATGGTATCGGGTATGAAGTGGTAATCTACCACCTTAGACGCCGCTCCTCGTGCAGACGGAGGCGTTTCGCCTCCTCTTCCAGTTCTTCGGCCTTCTGCCCGAGTCCTACGCCCCTCCCGGTGCCCTTGGCCGGCCTGCCCTCGCCGCGGCGCAGCTCCCTGCTAAGATTGTCAAGTGATTTTTTCAATTTCTCGTTCCCGGGCTCGAGCGCTGCCGCCTTTTTATAGCTTTCAACCGCATCCGAGAGCAGCCCCATCTCCCTTTGGGCGATTGCAATGCCGTTGTACGCCCTTGCGTCCTTCGGCTTCAAGTCCGCTGCCCGCCGGAAGTCCTCAATCGCCGCCTCGTAGCTTTCGGCCAAAAGAAGCGTGTTGCCGCGCTGGAGCAATGCTTCCGGATTGTCCGGATTCACTTCAAGAGCCCCGCTGAAAGACACCACCGCCTCATCATAGGAACCCATTGCGGCCAGTACAATCCCGCGGCTGTAGAGTATTTGGGAGGAGTCCGGCTTCATGTCGAGAGCGTTGTCGTAGCATTCCAGCGCCTTCCCCAGTTCCCCATTGCCCTCATAGGCGAGGCCCAGCGCGTAGTATGTCGGAGCGTCGTCCTGCCCCATTCCTATCGCGGCCTTTAATTCCTCTATGGCCTTTGGGATTTCCTTACGGCGAAAGTAAACGCGGCCGAGGCCCGAATGGGCCGCCGCATCCGACGGGTCTTTTTCAGCCGCCTTCTGGTAGAACGAGAATGCCCCAGTATAGTTTTTTTGGCGGTAGGCCTCGTCGCCTTTCTTAAGTATTTCCTCAGCGCCTGCCATCGGTAGTATAATTGTTTTTAAGGCCTTTAAACGCGCTTATTTGCCTTTTATCTGGGCTATCTTCTTGCTGCCGCCGACTTCCATGTAGAGGACTTCCGCGCCCTGGGAAATGCCGCCTTTGAGCTCTTCTTCTTCGGGCATGCCGAGCTCGAACGTCTCAAAGCTTTCATTATCCATCAATTGCAGACGGTCGCCGATGACGTTGATGACCTGCGCGCTCTTCTTCTCGATGACTGGAACCTCGACCTTGTCCCCAGTCGGTCTTGTGATGTTCCTCCTCTGGTTGTCGAAGATGCCTACAGCGGAGATGTTGGCCTTCGCGCCGCCGTGCTTTCCCGGCTTTGAATGCACTATGGCGGTTATCTTGCATGGGACTCCGTCTATGGCTATGTACCTCCCTGGCTTCAGGCTTCTGACTTCTTCGATGCGTATGTCCATCCATTAATATTAGGAATAGGGATTTAAATCCGTTCAGGCCTTTTAGCAGAGGAAATTATTTATATTCCCATAGAGAAGGATGAGTCAAGTTTCCTTTAAAATTTTTTGCACTGGGAGGTGTTTATATTCCCAAGAGGCGGGCGGAATAAATCCGTTCAAATCCATTGATTCCGGAAATTGCTTTAATTCCCAAAATCCAAATCAATACTTCAAAATGCCGAGACCTTCTTGGGACGAATATTTTGCGAAAATCGCAGAGGATGTGGGGAGGAGGAGCACCTGCATCAAGCCCCAGCGCCAGCTTGGGGCCATCGTCGTCAACGACCTGCATGAGATTGTCTCGACGGGCTATAACGGCATGGTAAGGGGCGCACCCCACTGCGAGGACGTAGGCTGCATAAAGGACAAGATGAACATCCCGTCAGGAACGGGCCACGAGGTATGCCCTGCGGTCCACGCCGAGCAGAACGCTTTGATACAGGCCGGAAGGCTTGCGAGAAACTGCACCATGTACCTCAACGCCTTCCCCTGCAAGATTTGCGCAAGGCTGATTGTCAACGCAGGAATAAAACGCGTGGTCACCAGCGGCGAATACACGGACAAGGAAGGGCTGGAGATACTCGGAAAGGCAGGCGTCGAAGTAAGACAAGTAAAAATCTAAAAATTTTCATTAAAGACTGATGAAGACTGTTGAAGAATTTAAGGCTTACTACCGTGAGCAGATGCTTCCAGTCCTACAGGGGCTTGAGACTGACAGGAAGCGCAAGTTGTTCTGGATACGCGTTATGACATTTGCTTTGGTTCCGGTGTACTTCGCGTGCTCCTTGAAGTTATACGACATTATGCATAACGTCGTAGGGAGCATGGTATTTTCCTTGTTTTTCTGCCTCGGCTTCTGGTTAGTAGGCTATGGCACGGCCTACAACGCTTACATTACCGGATACAATGCGGCCGTTACCAAAAGGATTCTATCTTTCATAAACCCAAGCCTTGCGTACTACCACAACGTGCGCATTTTGTTGGAGCAGGTCTTGAAGAGCAACATATTCCTGGACGCCCCGTATTATATGGGTGGCAGCGACTACATCGCCGGAACCGTCGGCAAAACAAGAATAGCGTTTTCGCACGTCAACATCGTCTTCAGGAGTGGCAGGAAATACGCGGCCGGCAGGCTGCCGGCACGCAACAGCACGGCATTTCGTGGCATCTTTTTCGTCGCGGATTTCAACAAAAACTTCAGGGGTCGTACTGTGGTGCTGCCCGATACGGCCCAGCGTTTGTTCGGCGAAGGATTAGGCGGGGCATTGCAGTCCCGCAACACCTCGCGCGGCCAGCTTGTCAAGCTTGAGGACCCGGAGTTCGAGCGGTTGTTCGTCGTCTACGGCGACGATCAGATTGAGGCACGCTATATCCTTTCGCCGGGTCTCATGGAGCGCATCACCAATTTCCGGAGGAAGGTCGGTCGAGTCGTCTATTTGTCTTTCGTTGAGAACAAACTGAGGATGGCGATACCCTACGCTAATAAAATATCCAAGCCACAACTCTCCACTACAGCATTGGACTTCTCCAAGATTGAGGATCAATTCCGCCAGATGGAGCTTTTCATCGACATAGTTGAAGACTTGAACCTCAACACCCACATCTGGGGCAAGGCATGATCTGCCGAACCCCTGTCGACTGATTGCATTTCAGGGCCCCCATTGCCGCGGTCTCGCACGTCAAATTGTAAGGCAAAATTTTTAGTTTGTTGCAATCATTTATTACCGGACTATTCTTAATTTAGTGTGTTATGGTTATGATTGTCGGCCTTGTGGGCAAGATTGCTTCTGGCAAGGGCGTTGTCGCGGACTACCTTGTCAGGGAGCATGGCGCGAAGGTCTTCCGGTTCAGCGACGTTTTGCGTGACATTCTTCTTCGCTTGAACAAGCAGAACACGCGGGAGAACCTTCAGGCGCTTGGCGTCAACCTGAGGAAGGCCTTCGGCGACGACGTGCTTGCCGGCGTTCTGCGGGATGAGATTTTAAAGGAGACCGCCGGCGTGGTAGTTGTGGACGGCATACGCTACTGGAACGAGGTGGAGATGGTGCAAACCTTCAAGGGCAGTTTGATTGTCGCCATCACCGCGCCGGTCGACGTGCGCTACCGGCGGGCTGCCTCCCGCGCGACGAGGGGAGAGGAGTTGGTTTCCCTGGAGCAGTTCAAGAGGAACGAGGAGAATCCTACCGAACGGCTGATTGATGAGATTGCCGGAGCCGCGGACATCAAGATTGAGAACCTTGGCAGCAAGGAGGAGCTGCTGCAGACTCTTGATACAGTGCTGAAAAACAGGATTCCTTCGCGTTAATGCCTATTTTACGTAGAGTTCGAGCGACGTCTTGTCCTTCCTGACCACGTCTATGTGGGGGTACAACAGCACAAGCTGCTCCTCGATGCGGTCGAGTATGCCGATTTTTGTTATCAGGTTGTCCCATTCCTTGTCCCGTATGAAGAATTCTACATTGATGTCGTCAATCGAGTAGCATCGCTTGTTGTACGCCTCCATCGCCGACTCCCTTATTTTCCTTGGATCGACATTGTGGCCGAATATCCTGCATACCTGGGTGTCGATTTTTTCGGGTTTTGCCGGCGGGAGCTTTTTCAGGATGCGGTGCTCTTCAGTTATTTGGGGGGAGGGTGTCGTATTTATTATGGCTTTAGAAGCGATTACTGCTTTAGAAGCGTGTTTGACGCTCTTTTTTGTTTTTATCTGGATGCGGGCCGGTTTTTTTGGTTTTTTAGAAGTTTTTATGGCAATTTTTGCAGATTTTTTAGGTTTCACCCGTTTTTTGCCGCCACCCTTTCTTGCCATCCCATTTTTATATATGTATTTAAACCAATAAAAATGGTTTAAAAAGGCAGGATTGAGATTTGTTGTGCCTCGTGCATAAGACTGCCGCATGTTTTTTAATTCGGATATACATAAACTAATGATGAGAAGCGCTTTTATGGTCCGGCTATTGGTCATTGCGTCGTTTTTAGCCGCGCTCGCCCCCGGCGCTTCAGCGTGGAGCAACCGGACTTATGTCTATGTTTGCGACAGTGCAGTCACTTATGCATGGGGGTCGGACGTCCTTGACCGTTGCGTTTATAATCAGACTATGGACTTCCAGAAGAATTTCTGCAGCCTTTTGCGGGCCCATGAGGGGGAAACAGCCTATGAGTCCTGTTTGTCCGAGAGTGGGGTGGTTCATCCGGCGGTAATGTCGATGGCTTTTTTTTCAGACAAGGAGAGGCATAGGGACTATTCCACATGCCCGATTCGCAGCGACCTTGACGCAAAAAGCCTGTGCGGCAGTGTGAAGAACAGCCCTGCTTGGGATAATTACTTGTATTGGCTTAACAAGGCGAAGGATTCGCCTGACGTCTGCATGCGCGTTTATGCCTTTTGCGTGGCGTCTTCGTACTTTGCAGACACTTACAATCCGTTAAACCACATTGTTTCGGGTGTTGACACGAGCGCATGCTCCGATAATCTGGACCGGAAGGTCGAGGCCCGGCTTTTCGAGCAATCCGCGTCGGGGTGGGAGATTTCACAGGTATGCGGCTTCAAGTACATGCAGGAGAGGATTGGCCAGGTCATCCCGGCCAGGTACACCCAGGAGTTTATCGTCTCGAACAAGACCATAGCGGACCTTGTGATGAATCTAACGTCGCAATCGCAGGATATGGCCGAACTGCCATACTTGACGACAACATCCTCGACGACGACTACTGTGCCCGCAACCACCATTCCGCTTGAAACTGAATCTTCGGTTGTGACGACGGTTGAGACGTCGACCACCATTGCCCTGCCCGCTGATTCATCCGGTGATGAAGAGGCCCGGGAGGGGGACTCGTCATGGACGACCGTATTGCTCGCATTCCTTGTGTTAATCGTGATTATCGCGTTTTTACTGATAAGCCAGGACTCTGACGGCGGTAAATTCATGGAAAAGTTCGGGAGATTCGTCGGTGGCGAGGCAAAGCACCGCCATAAGCGCAGCCACGCAGGACTCAGGGGCGAGCGCGAATCCGAAGGACTGATGCACGAGGACCGCGGCCGCTCAAGGCTTGGGGCCGCAGGGCATAAGGGCCAGGAAGGCCGTTAATGCTACACAGGCTTATTAAGGGCTGTCTCATATTATTGTATATTGTACGATAGAGTGGACAAGAGGGTCGTTTTTGCCGTTGTGGCTGTGGTTGCGATGGGGCTTTCGATTGCGTATTTCTTCATGAACAAGGATACGGGTTTTGAGTATGCTTGCGCTGACGGGAGTATTGTGTCGAACCTTGATGACTGCCCGACGACCACCAATGTTGTTGTGACGACTTCCATGGAGGAGACGACTACGATTGCTTTTACGATGGCTTCGACCAAGGCGACCAAGGCGACTACTACGACGTTCGCCTGCGTCTTTGATTCGGATTGCAGCCTGCCGAGGAACCTCTCGGCGTATTGCGACGGGAGTTATGTGAAGTATGACATCTACAAGCCGGTTTGCATCGAGCCAAAGAGCCCGGCTTCCAGGTGCGGAATCACGCCTACCGGGGAGACGAACGTATTACAGCAGTGCAAGACAAATTTTGAGTTCTGCCAGAGGGGAATGTGCGTGCCTCGGTCGTGCGTCAACGGCCGGAGGGATTTTAACGAGGTGATGATTGACTGCGGCGGGAATTGCCCGCAGCCGTGCGATGAGTTCAGCGTCATATGCGCGAACGACAGCGATTGCACCGAGATGCGCTGCGACAGGGATTATTTCTGCCTGGAGACCAATCCTGCGTATAACTGCACTTTTGGGAGTTGTGTCAATCGCGGCACCAACCTTTCGCTTTGCGTGAACGAGACGTCCACCTTTGTCAACGACGTATGCGGCAGGGGCAAGCATTGCACGGACGGCCGCGGCGTTTGTCTTGAGGGGGGGACTTGCACCGACTGCGTCAGGAACCAAGATGAGATGGATATAGACTGCGGGGGCGTGGCTTGCAAGCCTTGCGCGGTCCTTCCAGAGAGTTTTGACGTTGTTGTGCTATCGCCCGCCAACGGCTCGAAGGCGGATTATTTGGACCAGTATGGCAATACTTATCTGTTCACACTTGATAGGATTTACATTCCGGACGTATGCCCGTCGGGCGCTTACATACACATTGATTACCATGGCACTGTCATCGCGTCTACACCCTACCCTGAGAAACCGATCGGCAGGCATTCGGACGTAATGATGAACAAGTTCAACGTCGGGCTGCTGAACGTAACCTTCAACTCCGCGACATTATGGGTGCGCGAACTGAAGCTCACAGGCTAATGATTTTATAAAAGAAATTGACCTATTGCGCTTGCGGCCCGCAATGCCATAACCAAGCTTATGGCCGTTTGTCTATTCCTTATATCTGGTCGCGTATCTGTCGCTCAACCAGCAGGAACCCAAGGCCGAAGCAGAATACTGTCGTCAGGCCCATGTGTATCTGCAGGTAGTACGCAATAACTGCTCCTATTATTCCGCCCAGTATCGCTCCTATTACAACATAGTATTTTTTGTCCATTTTTATTTTTTATCTATTGCTTTTCTGGATAAAAAAGCTTGTGTTTTTGTTTTTTTAGGCTTGTTTGTAATGGATTACACAATGAGGGCCGCCGTTTTCCTGTTGCTGGTGCTGCTGGCTTCTTCTGCCGCCGGCGAGGTTCATTTCGGGCTTAGGTGGGATTATTATGCGGTCAGCGGTATTACCGGGGTTTATGTGTTTGATTTGGACGGTGATGGAACGCCGGAAATATACGGTTCTTCGTATGATCCGGGGCGTCCGGTCCTTACGGGATTTGATGCAAATGGGAATGTTTTGTACAGCATCATCATCCCGCGTCCGGCGCTTGTGGATTTCGGCAACGAGGACGTCACTATGGTGTGGCCTGCGGATATCGATGGCGACGGGCTTCTTGACGTCTTGTCTGCGTCGCGTATAGTGTCTTCCGGCGTGAATTCCCATCGTCTTTACAGGCTTGAGCGTTCTTTCGAGGAGGATATCAAGCGTTTTCGCACTCAGATGGAATGGTTTTATTCGCGGACTGGTTTTGTGACCGCTGTCGTGCTGGTTGACGTTACCGGCGGCGGCGAGAGCGAGATTTATGAGTCTTCGCAGGATATGTACGTCCGGCTGATTGACACGGACGGCAATCTGCTGAAGGAGACGAGGTTGGACGGGAGCGTGTGGGATTTTGCCCCGGTTTACTGGGTGAGGGAGAACGCCACCAGTTTTGAGCTGGTGTTCAACAACAAGAGCGTTGTTCTAAACAACAACAATATGAGTTTTGTCGCAGGCACCTTCCGCGCCCTTTACGGCCTTAACGAAGGGCTTGACGTCGCCTGGAAGTTTCCTTATGACTTCAGGTTCACGCACGTATATTCCGCTAATGTCGACAATGACAGCATGCCAGACGTTTTTGCGTTCTCGGATGATAACGTCCTGCACCGCTTTTCGGCCGACGGGAAGAGGGTGTGGGCGAGGAGCGTTGAGGGCATGGATACGAACATGGTCTCGGCTGATTTTGACTATGACGGCTTTCAGGACTTGTTGTTCGGCGTCGGTAAAAAGGTCGTCGCCCTGAATCCGAAGGGGGAGGTCGTATGGAACATTGACGTATCCGACGATGTCAGGTCTTTGCGCGTCGCAGACCTGTCCAAGAACGGCACCCTTTCGGTGATAGTCGGTTCGGCTAACGGCCTGAAGGTCTTCGATTACGGCGTTTTCCAGAATGAAAGCGAGGCGGTTCGTTTCAAGGCTCGCGAGATGCTGTCTTATGCCAAAGAGAGGATGGCGGAGGACGCTTATCAGTATGCTTTTAACTATGCCAGCAAGGCAAAGGACGCGTACCTGAGCATTGGCGACCTTGCTTCTGCAGAGGAGTGCCAGGCAGTGATGGATGCGAGCAAGGAGGGTGTTTATGCCGTGGATTATTACGAGGATGCGGTCGGCTTTTATGAGGAGGGCCGGTTTTTAGAGGCGGCCAATGCGACATTGCGCTCTTTTGTGATTTACCGGCGCATGAATTCCACTGTCGGTTTGGGAAGGGTGTTATCCTTGAACCGGTCTGTGTTTGAAACCATGTATTTGCAGTCGAACATGACGGCTGCAGATGAGCATTACAGGACTGCGGAGGCGTCCTATGTGAACAGCAGCTTTGGCATGGCATTGGAGCATGCTAATGCGGCCGCGGGATTTTACCGCATGGCGGGGGATAGGGGGGGTGTTTTAAGAGCTGAGAATCTTGCAAATCTTGCAAGTGGAAGATTGAAGCCAGTGTCGACTACGCTTCCGGAGGCGGTCGTTACGACGACTGTCCCGGAGGAGGAGGGCTTGACGCTTGACGATATAGCGTTCGGTGCTGGATTGTCACTTCTTTCGCTTATTGTCCTGCTTTACTTGTGGACGGTTGTGGGGAAGCATTAGCTTTTCCTGCCGTTTTATGCGCTGGTAGTGCTTTATCACCTCTTCGGGGGTGCTTGCCTTCGCATTGCCGAAGACGTGGGGGTGGCGCCGGATGATTTTTTTTCTTATGTCGTCCATGACGCCGGCGAAATCGAACTTTTTTTTCTCTTTTGCGAGCTGGCTGATGAATATTATGTTCCAGAGGAGGTCGCCGAGCTCCTCGCGCAGGTTTTCGTAGTCTTTCTTTTTTATTGCGGCGAGCACTTCGTCGCTCTCGTTCTTCAGGTGGACGAGGAAGTCGTCCATGTCCTGAGCGCGGTCCCACGGACACCCGTTTTTCCCGCGCATGTATTCCATCAGTCGTGTGAGGTCGTCTATCGTGGTCGGCATTTTTTGGCTTTGAACGTTGCTTATTTGAAGACGCTTCTCGCTATTTTCAGCCGTTCGGCGACCGTCATGGACTGGACGTCGCTGTGGACGCGGGTCACGCCGACGTAGTCGAGCACGTCTGAGACGCTCGCACCCAATAGTTCAGCCGAGCGGGCGATTGAGAGCCCGGACGAGTAGAGGCGGGAGGCTACTTTTACCTTGGCTTTTTGAACGAGACTTCCTTCGAAAAAGCTGTATTTGCGGTCGAATTCCTCTATCAGCGCGAGCACCTTCGGGAAGTCGCCGCGCGTTGCGGCCTCTATAGACGCGTTGGTCAGTTCGTCGACCTTGTCCCGATAATGAACCTTTGACAGGAGCTTGTTGAAGCAGTATGTTACAATAGCGGCCTGTATCTTTCTCTCGTCCTGGCCGAGCGCGGCTTCTTCGCTGCACTGGTGGGAGATTTCGCGCAGCTCGTTTATGTCGCGTTTTTTGAGCGCGTTTATGACTATTGCCGCGCAGTCGGCCGTTGCGTTTGGCGTGTCTGTCATTCTTCTGTGCCGGTTTTTTGGAAGTGCCGCAGTATTTCCGATGCGCCTGCGGGGGGTATGATTCCGTGTTCGGTTATTATCTTGCTTACGTGGTGGGCGGGCGTGACGTCGAACGCCGGGTTGAGGATTTTGATTCCCGCAAGCTCGGTGGTCACTTCCTTGGGCCCGCGGTCCTCGATTTCTATGAGCCTGCCGTATACGCTTTCAGGGGAGAATTTTATGGATTGCGTTGCGACGGTGAATTCGATGTCGAGTGCTTGCGCGCATACTGCGACCTGGGATGTGCCTATCTTGTTTATGACGTCGCCGTTTACCATGACGGCGTCCGCGCCGACCATGACCTTGTCCACTTCCAGTTTTTTCAATGAGTAGTTTACCGCGGAGTCGATTATCAGGCGCACGGGTATGCGGTGTTTTTTCAGTATCCTCGCGGTCAGGTAGCCCTGATGGCGGGGCCTTGTCTCGGTGCATACGACGTCGAATTTTGTCCCCTGTTTTTTTGCCTCGATGAAAAGGCCTTCGACCGTGTCGCTCTGGCAGTGGGTGAGGATTGTGTCGCCTTTTTCTATCAGGCGCGAGCCTATAAGGGCTATTTTCTCGCGGGCGCTTTGCTGTTCTTTAATGAAGGTGCTTATCTGTTCTGCGGTCTTTTTGCGGAATTCCCCTGGTTCCAGCTTCTTGTTCGCTTCGATTGTTTGGAGGGCGTAGTTTACGGCGTTTGGGAGCGATACGGCGGTCGGCCTTGCGTGTTTGAGTTTCGCGCAGTCGGCTGCGAGCTGTCTAGGATTTTTTCCGGAGAGTGCGGCCTGTCTGATGGCTTCTGCTGCGGCGATTGCTATGTCAAGCGCGCCGCGTATCTTCATCGACTGAATGTCGCGCGCCGTCTTTAAGACAATGTCTGCCATTACAGTAGTATATTGGAAAGGTATAAGTTAAAGATTTAGACTTTGCCCTGCCAGCGGAACAGCCTACTTTTATCACTCCCGGACACATTTTTTGAGATGTTTTTTTAATTTCCAATAGACGTGATATGCAGCCCCCATAACTACGTATATTACAAGTAACACAGCTGAAGCCATGTCTAAAGCTGATGGTTTCTCCAACAGTGATATGATAAAAGAAGCAGCGGGTATCCCTATAACTATACCGGCCATGGATTTTGTGATGTATCCTTTCATGCTTGAAATGTCGAAAGGGGATTGGGGGAAAGGGGGGATAATTTTGGCAGTATAATCTTTAAAGTAACTAGTTCGTTTGAATAGATAGGAGGATATGACCCAAATTGTCGAACCATAAATCATAGATTTAATTACTGAAAAAAACCCATAGTATGAGAGGGTAAATGTTATAAGACTAATCACAATACATACCCAAGGCCCAGGATGTAGCAGATAACTTATACTTGTCTTTGACTTGCTCTCTTTTTTCCAAAGGTAGAGTGTATATAATGTGATTGTAGACACCCCACAATACAAGATAATATGCAAGGTTATGTTTATAATATGATTGAATGAGTTTTGGAAAAATACTCCATTTACGATTAAGATTACTCCGATTAAGTAGTAATACAAGTATATACTAAAGAGAACCCATGAGAATCCAAAAGGAAACCATGAGTTATTTGGAACTAATTTATTACTTTTCATATTCTCCATATTCCCATTTTCCATAAAGTTATGTGGCATTTTATATTATAGCCATCAGGCTCTTGTCCCTTTTTTCATCTCTGATTTTTATTTATTCCATTTCCTTGTTATATTAAGGCGTGTTTTACCTTACTTGTATGGCCGGTTGGGCAAGGGAGGGTTAGTGCATGCGGACGTGGATTGGAATATTTATATACATATGGCGTACATATGATATACATATAATCTGAGGTGCGTATGATGGAGAATGTTAGGGTGAACGTATTGCTTCCGGAAAAACTCCTGAAGGAAACCAAGAATCTTGTGGAGAAAGGCTATTTCAGCAATTTCAGCGAGATTGTCAGAGAGAGCCTCAGAAGACAACTATTAAGCTACAAGATTGGCCTGGGCGAGA
The DNA here is from genome assembly GCA_028712125.1 of Candidatus Altarchaeota archaeon. GTDB lineage: Archaea > Altiarchaeota > Altiarchaeia > IMC4 > SCGC-AAA252-I15 > VGJA01. The sequence goes on along the minus strand of JAQTQS010000022.1, from coordinate 3,500 downwards.
TGACCGAAAAAGACAGGAGAATGCTGGAATGGGCGATGCAGGAGAAAGCCGCAGGCAACATACTATCCGAAAAAGACATGGCAAGACATGGCCTCAAGCTTTGAATTGCAGTATACCAGATTCTTTGAAGAGCAGTGGCTCGGCTTTGGCGAAAAAGCCAGGCGGCTCATCCAGGACAAGTTAAGGCTTGTCAAACAAAATCCATATAGGTATGAAACGCTTGAAGGGTATATGAGAGTCCGGAAGGTAAAGCTTGCCATAGAAGGGAAATACCAGCGCCTGCTTTACGCCCTCCACATGCCCGATGCAAACCAGATATTCATACTCGGAGTATTCGAGAGGGATAAAGGCTACGAGGAATTCGAAAGAAAATTCAGCCAACTAAGGAGATGAGAAGCCGTCCGGCATGCAGCCATGGAATTCGGCTCAAAGGAAGTTGGACGGATAAAATTAAAGGGTGCGTGCCATGAAGTCGTCTTTGTCGGGCGTTGACGTCCGTTTTCTCGTGCGGGAGCTTTCCGGCCTGTTGGCTGGGGGGCGTTTTGACAAGGCTTATTCGCTGGAGGGCAACGGCCTTCGGCTGCGGTTTCATTTGAGCGGGGCTGGCTCGAGGGATTTGGTCGTGTTCCCGGGTTTTGCGTGCGTTTCATCCTTTCAGTATCCCCAGCTTGAGCGGCCGTATTCGTTTGCGATGAGCCTTAGGAAGCATCTTGAGGGTTTGCGGCTTTTGTCTGTCGGCCAGCATGGCTTGGACAGGATTCTGGAGCTTTGGTTAGAGGGCAGTAGGGGTAGATTCCTGCTGGTTGTCGAATTGTTCAGCAGGGGGAATGCCGTCTTGTGCGATAGTGATATGAGGATTGTCGCCGTTCGCGAGCGTCAGGAGTGGAAGGACAGGATGGTTCTGCCGGGCAGCATGTATGCATACCCGCCGGGAGCGGATAACCCGTTTTCATTGGGGGATGAGGATTTTAAAGGCGTTTTGCTCCGTTCCGGGAAGGGCGTTGCGGCAAGCATCGCATCCATGGGATTGGGCGGTTTTTATGCCGAGGAAATTTGCCTGAAAGCCGGAATCGACAAGATTAAGCCTGCCGCAAGTTTAAGCGGTGAGGAATTGCAGGATTTGTACGAATCCTTCAGCCGGCTTGCAAGGAGGGTGGATGGCGGGATTGTCAAGCCGTCCATCGTGCTTGACGGGAAAGGAGGTTATGCGGATGTCGTTCCTCTGGAGTTCGCGTCTTACGCGGGCCGTGCCGGGAAGGCATTCGGCTCTTTTAACGAGGCTGTTGACGAGTATTTCAGCAAACAGCAGTCTGCCGGCTTGAATGCCGGGTCTGACAAGGAATATTTGGAGGCTTTGCGCAAGCTGCGGGTCATGGAGGAGAAGCAGCAGGAGGCGCTTGTGCGCCTGCAGTCCGAGTCCGAGGAGCGCCGGAAGGCTGGCGACGCCGTCTATGGGCATCTTGCGGAGATTGACGCCGTCTTGGAGCAGGTCCGGCGGGCGAGGAAGCAGAATCTAGAGGATGATGAGATTACGTCGAGGTTTACAGAGGGTGCAAAACGCGGTGTTGCCGAAGCGAAGCTTTTCAAAAAGCTTGAAGGCAACTTGCTGACTTTGGAGTTAGATTAGGCAGTATGATTCCAATTTGTTATATGATCGAAGAATTAGATGTATATACCATATGTATAATGGGCGAGATGACCGAAAAGGACAGGCAGATGCTGGAGTGGGCTATGCAGGAGAAGGCCGCAGGCAACATACTGTCAGAAAAGGACATGGCAAAACATGACCTCAAGCTTTGAATTCTCAGCTTTCTGTAAATACCTGTGCCCTGTAGGTTGATATCTCGGGGTTGTTCTTCCAGCAGTCGGCCGGAAGGCCTGCCTTTTTGCATAGGCTTGTAAGGAACTCTTCCTTGTCAGGCAGCTGCTCCCAGACCTGCGGGAGGTAGGTCGCGCTTCGCTGGCCGCTTTTGAGGACGACTCCGTCCGTCAGCGGGACGAGCTTGTTTTTCAGGTCCTCTGAGCTTGAGTATTCTAGCTTTTTCGGCACGCTGAGGACGGATATCTCGATTGTGATTTCCGAAAGCTCGCTTTCGGTTACCGGTTTGAAGCGCATGTCCCTTGCGGCCGCGCTGATTGTGTTGTCTATGACGCACGAATAGAGCGGCTCTTGGGGCGTTATGTGGCCGATGCATCCGCGCAGCTGGCTGTTTTCGTTGAGGGTTGTGAAGCAGCCTTGGACTTGTTTCAGCCGCGGGGGTATTTCTGTCGTTGGCTCGGCTTTTGTCCCGTATTTTACGTAGGTTTCGAGCGTCCTTCTGCTTAGTGCCAGCAGGTAGTCCTTTTCCTCATCTGTGAACCCTTCTGTGAATGCGATTGAAGAGTAGCCGACAACATTGCTCCGGTCCCTGATTACGTCCCCTGAGTTTTTGTAGTCAAGCAGTTGGCCGTTCCATCCTTGTTTTTCTGCGAGCTTCATCAGCGCGAGCACCGGTGTTCTTCCGCAGAGCTCGCATTGCTCCATATTCTCGTAGTCGAACGAGGGTATGGCTTTTGTGCAGATGCCGTCCAGCCGGAGCGCGTCGGCGTAGGGGTGGTAGTGGGAGAGGTCTGATGATGCGATGACGAGCGTGTCGTCGTCCATATACTTTTCGATTAATGCCGCAAGGTCGTCGGGGCTCATGTCTCCCACGACAATAGGTATGATTGTGAAATCCTGGAGCGTTCTTTGCAGTAAAGGGATTTGAGATTCGACCGAGTGCTCCTTCTGGTGTATGCTCTCGTCGCTGACGAAGCCCGGCTCCTTCATCATCTCGAACGCCTTCTGGGAGATTGTCACGTTCCCAAGCGGAGTTTCATACAAGGTCGCATTCGGGATTGAAAACCCGTTGAAAGCGACATAGTGGCTGGGGCCGGCGATTATGACTGTCTTGTACTCTCCTCCTTTAATCTGGCGGTAGCCGTAGGCTGCGACAGAAGCCGAGTAGGCGTAGCCCGCGTGCGGAGAGACCAATCCTCTGACGCGGGGAAGGTTAAGAGGCAGGGCTTTTTCTATATAGCCGTCGACTAGCGAGCGGAGCTGGTTTGCGTCTTCCGGGTAGAACGTGCCAGATACTGCCGGCTTTTTAACTATTGCGGGAATGGCCGGCTTTTCGGCGGTTGTCGTGGTCGGGAATGTGGGCGTGCTTCCCTTCAGGGGGTGTGTTATTATGTAGATGGATACCGCGAAGACTGCGAGCAGGCCGATTATCAATATCCAGTTCGCATGCGCGCGGTGCCTGCGTATTCTTTCATTGCGGGCGGCGGTGTAATAATCTGTCTTGCGCTTGTTTTTCACCATCTTGTTATTCCCTGTGTTTTTTATTTTCGTTTAGCAGCAGATAAACCGATGCCGTCACGACCAGTACCATCAGGCCGCGCGTGTAGAATGCCGCGTCGTAGCCTGCCGTGTCTGCGATGTAGCCCATCAACGGGAAGCCGAAGAATGCGCCGAGCTCCTC
>JAQTQS010000021.1 GCA_028712125.1 Candidatus Altarchaeota archaeon | reverse complement strand
AGACAAGAGCGAACTAATCGACAGGCTAATTAAATCAGGCATGCTAAAGACCAGCGCGCTTGATGCAGTACTAGCGCTGAACGTGGAAGACCTGTTCGAACGCAGGCTACAGACAATCGTCTACCGCAAGGGACTCGCCAAGACACCCAAGCAGGCACGGCAGATTATCACGCACGGGCACGTCGTAGTAGGCGATACTATAATCAACATACCAAGATACCCGGTCAAGCTCTCAGAAGAAGAGTCCGTAAGGCTCAAGGAAGGATTCAGCCTGCCGGCAGACGCCAGCAAGCCAGCCGCGCCAGCCCCCTCAAAAGAACAGGAGACGGCAGAGCCGGCAGAAAAATCGGAACCAGCAGAAGGTGTTAGCGTTGGAAAAGAAGCATAAGGAAAAAGAAACTCCTGCAAAAGAGGCAAAGGAAAAGAAAAAGAAAGAGACAGAAGAAGCCAAGCCTCAGGAAGAACCAAAGGCAACGCCGGCCGCACCGGAACAAAAAACGGAAGAACAGCCGGCCACGCCAGAAGCAGCCAATGATAAGCCGGCTGAAAAGACGGCCAAAAAGGAAGAAGGCCTCGTAGGCATCCTTCACGTATACTCATCCAAAAACAACACAATCCTCCACCTCACAGACATCACAGGCGCCGAGACAATCTCCATAAAATCCGGCGGCATGATGGTGAAATCCCAGCGCGAGGAATCATCGCCGTACGCGGCAATGCAGGCAGCATCACAGATACTCGAAGCAATGCGGGAAAAAAGCATCCGCTACATCCACATACGCGTCCGCGCCCCGGGCGGCCACAACGGCCCGAAATACCCCGGCAAGGGCGTGCAGGCGGCGATACGCGCGCTATCCCGCAGCGGCGTGCACATAGGCCGCATCGAAGACGTGACCCCGATGCCCCACGGCGGCTGCCGGGCGAAGGGCGGCAAGCGAGGACGAAGAGTATGAAAATCAAGAACGTAACCCACGACAAGAACAGGATAAGCTTCAACATCAAGGACGTGGACGTCCCGATGCTCAACGCCCTGCGAAGGACCGTAGTATCGGAGATACCGGTAATGGCAATCGAGTCAATAACATACACAACCAACACATCCATCATGGGCGACGAACTCCTCTCCCACCGGATAGGCCTGGTGCCCCTGAAAACAGACCAAAAGATGTTCAACAACATCGCGGACTGCACCTGCAAGGGCAAGGGATGCGGCAAATGCACGGTAAAACTCACCCTCAAGGCCGACGGGCCGAAGACCGTCTACTCGGGCGAGCTAACACCAGCAGACGGCGAGACCAGTCCCGTATTCGACACAATACCGCTGATAAAACTCACGCAAAGCCAGCACTTGGACTTCGAGGCGACAGCCCAGCTGGGAATAGGGAAAGACCATGCCAAATGGCAGGCAGGCGTAGCCGCATACGAGGAAAAAGACGACGGCAGCTATGACGTCTTCATCGAGTCGTACGGCCAGCTGCCGCTCAAGAATCTCATCGAATCCGCATTCAACACATTCCAAAGCAAGATAGAGCAACTCAAAGAAGAGCTCAAATAGTCGAAACGCGGGGGTGCCTGAGTTGGTCAAAAGGGCACGGTTGAGGAAAATAAATCACAGTAAAAAACAACCATTCAAAAGCCGTGTGGCGTAGGCCTACGCGAGTTCGAGCCTCGTCCCCCGCAATAAAAAAACGCGAGGGATGCACGCCCGCGCGGCCAGAACAATACAATGCCAAGGACATTCGAATACAAGGACCCGAGCAGGGTGGAATTGATACAGCAGCTCCAGCAGGCAGCAGAAAAGGAGAATGCCGGCATCTGGGAGTCTGTTGCCAAGGACCTGGGGAGAAGCCGCAAGAACCGCAGCGAAGTCAATTTATACCACCTTAACAAGCACACCGCAGGCGGGGACGTCGTCGTCGTCCCGGGAAAAGTCCTGGGAGACGGCGTGCTCGAACACAAGCTCGACGTCGCAGCCTACAGGTTCACCGAATCCGCATCCAAGAAAATAGCCGAAGCGGGAGGGCGCGCTCTCAATATAACAGAACTCGTCAAATCAAACCCTACGGGAACCAAGGTAAAGATTATCGGATGAACAGAATGATAATAAACGCACAAAACCAGACGCTCGGACGCATGCTCTCGTACGCGGCAAAACAGGCCCTCAAGGGAAGCGAGGTAATCATAATAAACGCCGAGCAGGCGGTCATAACCGGCAAGAAGGAAAAGATATTCAACGACTACCTGGCCAAACTCGAAATCAAGAACAGGGGCAACTACACAAGAGGCCCGTTCCACTACAAGCGCCCGGACCTATTCGTCAAAAAGACGCTGCGCGGGATGCTCCCATTCGACAAGCCCCGCGGGGTCGAGGCTTTCAAGCGAATCAGGATATACATCGGCGAGCCAGAGTCAGAGATTGCGAGATTCCACAAAATAGACTTAAAAAAGGAGAAACCCCATAACTTAGAACCGAGGACGCATGTCGGCGACTACGTCACGGTTTCAGAGCTGTGCAAGTTCATCGGAGGCTCATGGTAAATTGGCCAAACTAGTCCACACCGCAGGAAAGCGCAAGGAGTCCATCTCAAGAGCCACGGTGAGCGAGGGCAAGGGCACGGTCAGAATCAACTCGATACCGCTGGAAGTATACACACCCGCCGCGGCCAGGATGAAGATACAGGAAGCACTCATGGTCGCAGGCGACCTGATGGACCTCAACTCAATCACAATAGAAGCGAACGTAAAAGGCGGCGGCGTCATGGGGCAGGCCGACGCGATAGCATGCGCAATATCCCGCGCCCTTATAAAATGGGAGGGAAGCGACCAAATGCTGAACAAATACCTTGAATACGACAGGACTCTCATAGCCGGCGACTCGCGCCAGACAGAAGTCCACAAGCCGAGCCAGAGCAGCAAGGGCCCGCGCCACAAGACCCAGAAATCATACCGTTAAACGAGGAACAATAAAGATGATAATACCAATCCGATGCTTCAGCTGCGGAAAACCGGTCGCGCAAGACTGGGATGAATACACCCGAAGGGTAGCGGAAGGCGAGAGCTCCCAGAGCGTCCTCGACGACCTGAAGCACACAAGATACTGCTGCAGGCGGATGTTCATCAGCCACAGCGAAATAATCGACGAAATCATGCAATTCAAAAAGTTTTAAAATGGACTACACAAGATACGAAATCGCGAGAATCATCGGCGCAAGGGCATTGCAGATAAAGATGGGCGCGCCGGTGCTCATAAAAGTCCCGAAGACTGCCGAACGGCCGATAGACATCGCGCAAATCGAGTTCAAGGAGGGCGTGCTGCCGCTCACAGTCAAAAGACACCACTACTAAAAATGATTGAAGAAGAGACAGGCGTAACGGAAGGCGAGGACCTGCTAGTGCCGCTCGACCAGTACCTATCAAACGGCGTGCACGTCGGCCTGAAGTACAAGACGGTCGACATGAAGCCCTTCATCTACAAGGTGCGCCAGGACAAGCTGTGCGTCTTCGACGTCAAGCTCATCGACGAGCGCCTCCGGATTGCCGCAAAGTTCATAGCAAGCTTCCAGCCGGAGACGATACTAGCAGTCTCAAACCGCGTCTACGGGAAAGCGCCAATACGCCGCTTCGCAGAAGCCATCGGCGCAAAAGCCTTCACAGACCGCTTCGTCTCAGGCTCCCTCACAAACCCTGAAATCGAAACCTACATGGAGCCCAAGCTGATAATAATAACAGACCCCACAGCCGACCAGCAGGCCATCAAGGAAGCCTCGGAAATGGGAATACCGATATTCGCAATCTGCGACACCAACACGAGAATCAGGAACATAGACTACGTCGTGCCCTCGAACAACAAGGGCAAGAACGCCCTCGCGCTCATCTACTGGATACTCGCAAAGGAAGTGACAAAAATACAGGGCAAAGAATTCAGCACGGCCTTCGAAGACTACATATCAAAAGCCGAACCACAACCCTACCTCCTAGAACTACAGGAAAAAGCACGGCAGAAAAGACAGAAGAAAAGAAGGATATTCCGATAAAGGCTGTTTGGTTATACTAAAGAATCTCTTGTTTATAATTGGTTGAAATTTTTTTGAATATGCTGTACGGCCCCATAGTGAACCACCCTATTAGTGCTAATGTTACTAAACTAAAGACGGTTTTTATCAATTCTATTCCCTTTAACAAATCCCATAGATACGGTAATATGTATCCAAGAATACTAATTGCCATGATTATTACAACGAAAGTTTTACTGTTTTTCTCGTCTCTTTTGAAATCCTCAAAAAGATATACCGCCACTCCTGTTAACAGCAATACGGCAATGGTGCCCGAGAGTGGGATATAAATCAAAAAAGCCATGACGCACAATCCTGTGAATAGAAAAGAAACTTTTACATTTTCCCTTAACTCACTTTCTTTATAATCTCTTTTCAGAGCCAGCTTGCACCAAATAATCGTATATACTCTGCTGATAAACCAAACCACGCACCCCGCCGTAATTAGAAAAGCCGCTAACATTACAAAATTAGTTGTGGTAAGGCCGTCAAACCCATTAAACGGATTGAACATACCCGCTATCTTGCTTAGGGGATTCAGAGATTCTATAGTAATCCCATTGTGTCCTATCACGACGGCAATAACAACAAACTCCACAGCTGCAATAAGGCCGATATACACCGGTACGAATGAAGAAAGTTGGTATAAGACCGACGCCCCCCCATTTCTTCTTATTTTTTTGTAAAGCATGAGCATCAGTCTGGCTGTAACGTAGAAAAATACAATATAAAAAATCAATGTCAAAGTTGCGATAAAATTGCTATAAAAAAACAGTCTTGCAGTGAAGTTACCTGAGCCAAATAGCTCCTCTATTGACCCAAAGACTAATCCCGCATACCTGCCATTATAATCCCTAAAGGGGTTAAATAGCTCTAACAAGAAAGAACCGAACGCACTAATAGCGAGAAAGAATTCAACCCCAAAGTTGAATCCGTATTCCCAAACCTTTTCGCTAAGATACAACAAAAAGAGCGTGCTGATTGCTTGTAGAAGCCCTGTTTCTATTATGCCCGTATGATAAACCCCCCCTAAACCTGCACCACAAAGTAGACTCAGGATGCCTACGACAACCCAGAATATTTTACGAATTATACTCTTGTCAACATTGACTAACCTGTTTCTAAAAACCAAAAATAACCCGTACAACAAAGTAAAATTAAAAAATAGAATTGAGAGACCCAGAGTTATCTGATCAAATGGTTCGAGAACATCTCCCTGTGGCTGAATCTGAAAGATTGGGAGATTTATAAACACAACATAAACCAATGCCATGAATCCAAGAAACGATACTTTCTGCTTATTGTCCAAGACAACTTTTAATCTTTCATTTAAGTACAGTGTCATTCTTTCCAATAGTCTACTATTAACTTACTGGTTAGAACCAATAAAAGCATCCAGCAACCCTTTAAGCAGATTCTAATGAATATCCCACTAACTAACCCAGTCGTAGGATATGGAACCCTTGCGGTTATCCATGCACCCGCTTTACGCGAGTGCATGGGTAATGCAATTTATTTCAAGAATCCTCTTCCGAAGTATTTCGCTTTTCCGCCTAGTTCTTCTTCTATGCGCAGGAGTTGGTTGTATTTCGCAGTCCTTTCGCTTCTTGCCGGCGCGCCGGTCTTGAGCTGGCCTGCTTCTATTCCTACGACGAAGTCTGCGATGAATGCGTCTTCGGTTTCTCCGCTTCGGTGCGAGACTGTCACGTGCCAGCCCTTGCTTTCTGTGAGTTTTGCGGCCGCTATGGATTCGGTTATGCTGCCTATCTGGTTGACCTTCAGCAGGAGGGAGTTGCAGGCGTTTTTCCCGATTGCCATCTGGATGCGTTTCACGTTCGTGACGAGGAGGTCGTCGCCGGTTATTTGTATTTTGCCCCCCAGTTTTTTCGTCAGAAGCGCCCATCCATCCCAGTCGTCCTGGGCCATGCCGTCTTCGATTGAGACTATGGGGAACGTCTTCGCGAGGTCGGCGTAGAAGTCCACCATCTCGGCTGGCGTGTATTTCTTTTCGCCTATCATGTAGTAGTTGCCTTCCTCATAGTAGAATTCGGATGATGCGGGGTCGAGGGCGATTCCCATCTCCTTGGCGTAGCCCGCCTTTTCGATGGCCTGCATCATAAGCTCCAGCCTTTCCTGGGGCGTGTCGATGGGCGGTACGAATCCTCCTTCGTCGCCGAGCTGTACGGCTGAATGGCCGTATTTCTTCTTCAGCATGCCTTTAAGCGTGTGATAGGTTTCGTCCGCCATCTGCAGGCCTTCCCTGAACGTCTTGGCGCCGACGGGCATGAGCATGTTCTCCTGTATGTCGTTCTCCTTTCCGGCGTGTTTTCCGCCGTTTATGACGTTAAGTTGGGGGGTCGGTATGACTAGTCCCTTTTTCCCGGCGAGCGTTCCGCAGTACTGGTATAACGGCATTTTACTCGCGGCTGCGCCTGCCCGGCAGGCTGCCATGCTAACACTGAGTATCGCGTTTGCGCCGAGCACTCCCTTGTTCTCGCTTCCATCGAGCTTTATCATCAATCCGTCTATCTCGGATTGCTGGCACGGGTCCTTCCCTAAGAGTTTGGGAGCTATGACCTTGTTGACGTTGCCGACTGCCTTCAGGACGCCCTTGCCGCCATAGCGCTTCTCATCGTCGCGCAGCTCGACTGCCTCGTGGACTCCGGTGGAAGCGCCGCTGGGCACGATAGCCCTGAACAGGCCGTCTTCTGTGGTCAAGTCTACTTCAACGGTTGGATTGCCCCGCGAGTCCAACACTTCCCGCGCCCTGATGCTTTTTATTTTAGCCATTTTGTAATTTGATTATCGCTACTTCCTCACATATTAGAACTATACGTATTAAAAATACCCAACATACCCGCGGCATTTCTAATTATTCTTATAACTCCCTTCTCATATCTAAAGAGCATGGAACTAGCCGTAATCTCGCTCGCATGCGCGCTCCTGTCATTGGCCTATGCTGGATTTCTCGGCCTTAAAATCTCTAAAGCGGATGCTGGCACTCCGCTCATGCGCGAGATATCGGGCGCAATCCAGGCCGGCTCTAAAGCCTTTCTAAACCGCGAATACAAGACGCTTGTCGTGGTCGTCATCGTTATCGCGGTCATCATCGCTGTCGGAATAAACATAAGCACTGCCGTAAACTTCCTTTGCGGCGCGTTCCTCTCGGCATTGAGCGGCAACATCGGCATGCGCGTCGCGACCGCCGCCAACTCCCGGACGGCTGCGGCGGCCGAAAAGAGCATCGGCAGCGGCCTGAAAATCGCGTTCAACAGCGGCGCGGTGATGGGCATCGTCGTGGTCGGCCTCGGGGTTTCCGGCATCAGCATAATGTACCTCATCTTCAACGACCCGAATGTGATATACGGCTTCGGGTTCGGCGCAAGCCTTGTCGCATTGTTCGCACGCGTTGGCGGAGGCATATTCACCAAGGGCGCTGACGTCGGCGCGGACCTCGTCGGAAAAGTCGAGGCCGGCATTCCCGAAGACGACCCGAGGAATCCCGCGGTGATTGCGGATAACGTGGGCGACAACGTCGGTGACGTCGCCGGAATGGGGGCGGACCTCTTCGAATCCTACGTGGACTCGATAATCGCGACGATGGCGCTCGGCCTGGTGCTCTACAACGCCGACGGCTGGAACCTCGGCACTTCCGGAAGCATGCTCGACTTCGTGCTCCTGCCCTTAATCCTCGCGGCTGCGGGCATAATCGCATCAATCCTCGGATGCTTCCTTGTCCAGGGCGAATCCAAGAACCCCGCAAAACTCCTCAACCGCGGAATCTTCGGCGCATCATTCCTCTTCATAGTCTTCTCGCTGCTCCTCGTCTACTACTTCGTCGGCGCCGAAGGCATGGGCGCATTCTACGCAATCGCATCCGGCCTAATAGCGGGCGTCATCATCGGCCTCGTCACCGAGTACTACACCTCAGACAACAACAAACCAACCCGAAGCATCGCAGAAGCGTCGCAGACCGGCGCCGGCACGACGGTAATCACCGGCCTTTCCGTCGGCATGATAAGCACAATAGTTCCCATACTCATCGTGTCGCTGGCCATGATAGTCGCCTACAAATATGGCGGCCTCTACGGCATCGCCATATCCGCGGTCGGCATGCTCGGAACCCTCGGGATAACGCTTGCGACAGACACCTACGGCCCGGTCGCGGACAACGCAGCCGGCATCGCCGAAATGGCGAAGATGAACCCCGAAGTCAGAAGCAGGGCCGAAGAGCTAGACGGGGTCGGAAACACGACCGCCGCCATGGGCAAAGGCTTCGCAATCGCCTCAGCCGCCCTCACAACCCTCGCCTTGTTCGCATCCTACATCCAGGCCATCCAGATTGTAAAAGGCTCCGAACTAATCATCAGCCTCTCAGACCCGATGGTCGTAGTCGGCCTCTTCCTCGGCGGCATGCTCCCATTCCTCTTCTGCGCCCTCGCAATGCAGGCCGTAGGAGAGACCGCAAAAATGATGGTGGAAGAAGTCAGACGGCAATTCAAAACAATAAAAGGCCTCATGGAAGGCAAAGCCAAGCCCGACTACAACAAATGCATCGACATCAGCACAGACACCGCAATAAAACGAATGACACTGCCCTCGCTAATCGCCATCGCAAGCCCGATAGCAGTCGGCCTGCTAATGGGCCCTGAAGCGCTCGGCGGCCTCCTAATCGGCACAATCGTCACCGGCTTCCTCCTCGCCATAATGATGGCCAACTCAGGCGGCGCCTGGGACAACGCCAAAAAATACATCGAAAAAGGCAACCTCGGCGGCAAAGGAAGCGCAGCCCACAAGGCTGCGGTAATCGGCGACACAGTCGGCGACCCGTTCAAAGACACCGCCGGCCCAAGCCTGAACATACTCATAAAACTGATATCCATCATAGCAATAGTGTTCGCGCCGCTGTTCGTCTAACATCGCTAATTGAAAAATACTAATCCTATCAGGGCTTAAAAGAAGTATCTATATATACACCCGCTCCTCAATCATATTATGAACTATTATATTGATTTATTCTCACCAGAAACAGCCATAGCATTTGAAAAATCAGATAAAAGTATTAGTGGCTTCAGAATTTCTAGAAAAACTTATGTTGAAAACCAAAAAATAGGCCCTGGTGATAAGTTTATTTGCTATGTAACTAGATTACAAAGATTTGTTGGAGTTCTTGAAGTTAAGAGCAAACCTTTCCAAGACGCTAAACCCATATTCATTGACTGGGATGACCCATTTGTATTAAGGTTTAATGTTGAACCAATTGTTTGGTTACCCCTAGAAAAGTCTATTCCTATCCACTCAGATTTCATTTGGAATAATGGTTCAGGCAAAACTTGCTGAAATCGGAGAGATTTTAGGATTAAAAATATGGCTCCCTAACAGTGATAGAGCTAGAGTATTAGAAATTTGGAAACCTAAAGAAGATACTCTCTTGGATAAACTTCCTTTAGTGTTTGATGAAACAACCTTAAAGACAATTAAAAATATTGATGTCCTCTGGGTTTCTCGCAGGTCAATAGTAAGGGCGTTTGAGGTAGAAGATACCACATCTATTTATTCAGGTATTTTGCGAATGGCAGATTTACTTGCATTACAACCAATGCTAAATATTAAGATACATATAATAGCTCCAACGGAAAGAAGGGATGCTGTTTTTACACAAATTAATAGACCTGTTTTTGCTGATATTGGCGGACGTCAATTATCAGAAGTATGTTCATATATCCCATATGATTCAATATTCGAAATAGCAAAAGAAAAGAGACTAAAGCACATGACAGATACTATTATTGATGAGTATTCCCAGTTTGTTGAAGAATAGTAGCCACTACTTTACATAATACTTTCGCTAAGATCCTTGTTTAAGCCGATATGTTACTCCCGTCCTCTTCTTGTAATAAAAGAATAGGAAGAAAAAAGGTTCGCCGAGGCTGAGATTTTCCCCTTCGGGGACATCGTCCATACGTGGCTCGGGAACCCAAAACCACGACCATATAAGGGATAAGTGCTATCGAGCGAACATAAGTGAGCGAGGATAGCACCCTTTTTCTTTCTTGGGGGTGAAGCACTTTCTTTCTTTTCTTAAAAGAAAGAAAGGGCTCGCCGAGGCTGAGATTTGAACTCAGACTCCCATTGCTGGGAACGGGCTCTCGAGGCTCGCGCATTAGCCGGATTCTGCCACCTCGGCGTGTGTAACCAACGTTTTGTCCAAGCGTAACTTGGACATGTCCCATTAGGGACACTTTCTTTTCCCGAGGGTTTTTCCCCAAAGGGGAAAAAGGCTCCCGGGGTTCTGCCACCTCGGCATTGTGGTAGCGGAGTTAATATTGGGCGTTAATGGTTAATATTTTGGTTGTGCAGAAACAAGCGCGAACGTAGTGAGCGCACATGGTATCGAGTCCACGCAAGGACGAGATACCATCTTTGATCAACCTTTAGCAAAGGTTGTGAGGGTGTCGCCCCTTGCGTAACTCCTTTGTTCATCGATTGACATAGTCCGTCGTTCTCAACTAAAGGTTGACCCTGCAGGGGCGTGGTTAATACTGGACTAGAGAGTAATAAAAATGGCCTGTCTGCTAAATTATAAATTCTTTTATAGTTTCAGTAGTCTTTCCGTCTATCGTTACCGTTCTTTTAATCCTGCCTTTTCTTTTCGCTTCTCGTCTGAATCTGGCCGGGTCTTTTTTGAGTTCGGGGCTTCCTACTAGTTCTTCGATTGTTATCCGATGTTTTATTTCGGCTTCTTTGAAGTTTTTGTCTTTCGCGTCGAAGAGTACCTCGTCCATTACCTTGCCCAAGGCCTCTTTTTCCAGTATTGCGCTGCAGAATTTCTCGTCGAGTCCTCCGCCGGGTTTCGGGGGCTTTTTCTTGCATTTCAGCTTGAATGCGCCTGTCGAAAGCTCTAAAAGTATGTTTGCGTCCGGGTAGTCGGTGTATATCATCTTCAGCGCGTCGGCGGCCAGCGTGCCCGTGACGTCCAGGCTGTGTAAGTCTCCTTTGGTTTTTTTGCCCGAGGTATCGACCGGGATTTTTATCTCGCGTTTGGCAAATATGCTGCCGCTGGCGTTAACGTCCCCTTGGGCGCTCTCGGCTATGATGCCCCCTAGGATGTTCGCATAGTGCACGCTCCCGTCGGCCTTGATGGATTTCCCGTTTTTGATGGCGAGCGCCGGGCCGTCGAATGTTCCCTTGCCGTAGCGTGTGTACTGATTGTGGATGTAGTCTACGCTCTTTCCTAGAAAGATGTCTTTGATGTGGTTCATGTCGGTTTATTCGACGTGTATCCTTTTCAGGTCGATGTCGCCTTGCATGTGCCTTAGGAAGTCTCTTACCGCCCGTTCTATGTCTTTTGATTGGGTGATGTACCTTCCGACGACTATTATGTCTGCGCCTGCTTTGAGTGCGTCTGTCATGTTTTCGGGCTCGATTCCTCCTGCGACTGCTACGAGCATCTTTTTGGTCTTGGATATCTCCTTTATGTCCTTTATGAGTTCCCAGCGGTGTTTCTGGCCGCCGGTTTCCTCGTCGATGCCGCGGTGTAGTTCGACGATGTCCGGGAGGTCCTTTAATGACTTTAGCAGTTTCACCGGGTCTTTGACGTTGATGGTGTCGACAATCGAGTACACTCCCAGCCGTTTGGCTTCGTAGATGAACTGGTCGATGACCTCGAGCGGCGCCTGTCCTGCGACTGCCATCGCATCGGCCGTTTCCTCGTAGGCCATGTCTACTTCGACTTTTCCGACGTCCATTGTTTTCAGGTCTGCTATTACGAAGACGTTGGGTATGATGTCCCGGACTGCGGATATTGCCTTGACGCCTTCGGATTTTATCAGCGGGGTTCCGGCTTCGATGATGATGTTGTCGCTGTGCGGGAGCTGTTCGAGCACCTTGTGCGCCTGTTTGATTGTCATCACGTCGAGCGCTATCTGGAGGTAGGGCGGCCGCCATAGGTGGGGCACGTTGAAGCCCATTATCGGGTGTGTGGCCCTGTCTTTTTCGAATTTGATTTTGTCCCAGCCTGGGTAGTCTGTGAGTGCCCGGCGGAGTGCGAGCTTTGTTGCGCTGTAGTTGTACTGGTATATCCTGCGGTAGTCTGTCGCCTTGGGGTGGATGAAGACGCTTACGATGATTACCCACTCTTCCAGCTTGTTTTCAGGAATAAGGCCTTCCTCTACGCAGTCTGCTATCGCCTTGGAGACACCGGCCTGCGCGGGCCCGAATATCTTGCTTGCGTCTTCCATGTCGGTTATGGTGACTTTCGGGACGACGAGGACGTAGGGCTTGCACGGGAGGTTGGGGCGTATGACGCCGAGCACCGGGGTGTGGCCTTTGGACAGGTTTGAGATGCCGTTTGCGAAGGCTTGTCCGATTTGGCCTTCCTTGTCTCCGACCATTAGGTCTACATGCGCTACTTCATTCCCCTTGCCTACCAGTGCTTCCCCTATTTTGTACATTTTACATTACCTTTTTTGTTGCCGCGCTTTTTAGCGCGTCGATTGCTGCGAGCCTGCTTCCTGCGAGGAATAGTATCGAGGCTTTTCCTCCGGTGCTGATGTGGGTGATTTTGTCTTCGACGTTGAGGTTTCTTGCGGCAGCAACTGTGTCGCCCCCGCCGATGACCGTGAACGCGTTTTTGCAGTCGGCTATCGTCTTGATTATCTTTTCTGTCGCGACTGCGAATTTCGGCGTCTCGTAGACTCCGAGCGCCCCGTTTGCGAATATCGTGCCTGCCTTTTTGAGTATCTCGACGTATTTCTCGGTTGTCTCGGCGCCGACGTCCTCGATTTTATAGTCCATGGGCAGTTCTCCGACCGGGACTTCAAGGCGCTCGCCCTTGTCGTTCAGCGCGACGTCAACCGGGAGTATAATCCGGTCCTCGTACCTGTCAAGCAGCTCCTTTGCCGCCGGAATCTGCTCTATGAATCTCTTCCCGCGGATGACTTCGATTGAAGGCTCGCCGATACGGTAGCCCTTTGCGGCGAGAAGGACGTTCGCGAGCAGCCCGCCTGTAAGGATGGTGTCGATGTTGTTTGACAGGGCCTTTTCCATAATCTTGATGGAGTCGTTGACCTTCGCCCCGCCCAAGACGAAGACTATCGGCTTCTTCGTGCTTGTGTGCACTTTAGCGAGCGAACTAATCTCCTTTTCCATCAGCCTTCCTGCGGCCGAGGGCAGCGTGCGGGTGAAGCCGACGATGGATGCCTGGCTCCTGTGGGCTGCGCCGAAGCAGTCGTTCACGAAAATGTCAGCGAGTGGCGTCAGCTTTTTCACGATGAAGGTCGTGGCCTGAACGTCCGAAGGCCGTTCGGTCTCTTCTTCGGAGTAGAATCGTACGTTTTCGAGGAGGATTATTTCGCCGTTCTTCATGGCCTTGATTTTCTCCCGCGCGTAAGTCCCGAAGATATCGTCGACGTATTCGACCTTTATGCCGAGTATCTCGCCAAGCCGTTTGGCGTGCTTTTCGGTGGTTGTGAACTCCGATTCGCCGGACCTTCCCTGGTGGGCCATTATGACCGTCCTGGCCTTCTTTTTTGAAAGTTCAGTGAGCGTTTCCCGGTGCGAGCGCAGCCGTCGGTCTTCGAGGAACTCCCCCTTGGAGTCGATTGGGGTGTTGAAATCGCAGCGTACTAGAATGGTCCTTCCTTCAACGTTAAAGTCGTCCAGCGTCCTTATCCCGTCTATCATGCCAGCCACCAGAATACTTTGATGCATTACTTATACGAGACGGTAAATAAATACCTGGCAGCGATTGCGCGTGAAACGCAATGGCAGCGCATTAAATTCCATCATGCCATAAATAAACAATGGACGTGCGAAAGGCGATAGAAGAAAGAAGGAGCGTTCGCGAATTCACCAGCGATAATGTCCCGGACAAAGACGTCCGTTCCATCCTTGATGCCGGCCGCTGGGCTCCGTCGGGTCTGAACAACCAGCCCTGGAAGTTCAAGATAATACGGGACGATGAAACTAAACGGCAGCTGGCAGGATGCACGCATTACGGCGGCATCATCAAGTCCGCGCCAGTTTCCATCGCGGTCCTCCTTGACAATACAACCGGCTATGACAGGACGAAAGACCTCCAGGCCGTCGGAGCGTGCATACAGAACATGCTGCTGTCGGCCCATTCGCTGGGGATGGGCGCCGTATGGCTTGGCGAAATCCTCAACAAAAGGAAGGAGGCCGAGAATATACTAGGCGTTCGCGCCGATTGCGAGCTTATGGCAGTCGTCGCTGTCGGCAGGCCTGTTAAGAAGAAGCGGGCATCGAACCGCAAGAGTCTTGAAGACCTAATCCTGTATTAAGCCGTAAACGGCGCATCATATTTCCCGCGCTCGCCCAATCTTTTATAACGCCTTGCGCCTATTCTACTACATGCGGCTTGACGAACTGTCATTCGGTGAAAAATTCAAAAAGATTCTCGCAGCAGAGGGAATCCAAGAGCTCTATCCGCCGCAGGAGCAGGCGCTAAAAGCAGGCATCGCAGAAGGCGAGAGCATAATATTGTGTACCCCAACTGCGTCAGGGAAAACGCTCGCCTCCGAGTTCGCAATCATCCATGCGCTCGAACAGGGCGGAAAAGCAGTCTATGTCGTCCCCCTAAAGGCGCTGGCCTATGAGAAATACACCGACTTCAAGAAATACGAGACAATGGGCTTCCGAGTCCTGATGGAAATCGGCGATTTGGACGCGAAAAAATACTCACACAAGCCCGACTACGACATAATGGTCGCAACCGCTGAAAAATGCGACTCTATAATGCGCTCAAGGCCCGACTGGTTCAACAGCGTGACGCTCCTAATATTCGACGAAATCCACCTAATAGCGTCAGACCGCGGGCCTGTTTATGAAATCATCGCTGCGAAAGCCCGAAAGCTCTTGCCTGGCATACAGGTCGTCGGGCTTTCAGCGACGATAGGCAACGCCGGCGAGGTGGCCGGATGGCTTGACGCAAAACTCGTGGAGTCCGACTGGCGGCCCGTCCAGCTCAGGGAGTGGGCGGTGGTCGCGGCTGACGGCATCAACTCAATCAAGAAAATCGTGAAAGACAACGCATCCAAAGGCGGCCAGGTGCTTGTGTTCGTCAACTCAAGGAGGAGCGCCGAGGCCGTCGCCGAGCAGTTGTCCGAGCTAAAACTCAATCCTGAAAAGAAAGAGCAGCTTTCAGAACTCTCTGAAAAAATCCTTTCCGCCCTTCCAAACCCGACGAAACAGTGCGAGCGGCTTGCACTATGCGCCAAGGGAGGAAGCGCATTCCATCACGCAGGGCTTGTGAACAGCCAGCGCACCGCAATCGAAGACGCCTTCCGCCAGGGCCTAATCCGGGTGATAGCGGCCACGCCGACCCTTGCGGCCGGCGTCAACCTGCCTGCAAGAACGGTAGTAATACGAGACCTCCACCGGTTCGAAGCCGACGGGCTTGAAAAAATACCCGTCTTGGAATACAAGCAGATGGCCGGAAGGGCTGGCCGCCCGAAATACGACAAGGAAGGAGACTCGATAGCGTTCGCGAAAAGCGAGGACGACCGGGAGTTCGTAGAAGAACACTATATCAACGGCACGGTCGAGGATTTGCACTCGCTCCTCGGCAGCGAGCCGGTATTGCGGATGCACGTGCTGTCGTCCATCGCCTCTGAATTCACAAAAACAGAGGACTCGCTGCTGTCGTTCTTCGCAACGACCTTCTACGGCTACCAATACCGCCAAGGAGGCCGGTTTGAAAAGGAGTTCAGGAAAACGCTCGCGAAAACCATAAAAGAACTTTCGGAATGGGGCCTGATTGAGACAGCCGAACGGTTCCTGAATGCGACACCCCTCGGACGCCGCGTATCAGAGCTGTACATAGACCCCATGACGGCCAAAACATACATAGACCTCTTCACCAAGGCCGAAAAACAGGGCAAGCACGGCAGCCTCGCCTACCTTGAAGTACTATGCGACGCGGCCGAAATGCGCCCCCACCTGCGCGTGAAAAAAGAAGATGAATCAACCGTATGGGCCGAAGCATTCAACCTGGAAGAAGACCTATTACGAGAGCTCGACGGCTTCGACCTAGACTTCGAATTCCTAAACCGGTTCAAGACCGCAAAAATGTTCAACCACTGGATAAACGAAACCACGGAACAACAGATACTCGAAGACTACAACATACCCCCGGGGATACTAAACCAAAAGCTGCAAAACCTGGAATGGCTGGCCTACGCGGCAGGCGAAATCACAAGGCTCATAAAACTAAGGAAAACAAGCATCCTCCTGTCAAACCTCGAAATGCGCGTCAAACACGGCATCAAAGAAGAACTCATACCCCTCGTCGGCATAAAAGGAATCGGCCGCGTGAGGGCTCGAAAGCTATACAACGCGGGAATAAAGACGCCGGCAGACATCAAAAAGGCAGACATCATCAGCCTGAAAAAGCTCCTAGGCGAAAAAACAGCAGAAAAGATACTCAACGACCCGACACTTTGCGAGTAGCAGCCGCATCCATAAAACAATCAGCGCTCTTCAAAAGCCTAAACTTGCTCCCAGGCTGCAAAGACTCGGCATCGTCAACCATCTTCCCAAGCAGCCTCCGGAAACAATCCCCCCCCACACCGGCCTTCAGGAAAGAAATGCCATTAATCCGCGCATACCACCCGACCTCCTCGCTCGGAAACTCGCGAAGCGGCCTAATAACCCTGATACCTCCACCGGCCACAGAAGACGCACGAACAGTCTGCCGGCCCTTCATAATGCCCTCCAAGACCGAAACCACCTCATCATCCAGACACCCGCCCAGCGCAAGCTTGTCCGCGCCAAGCGAACGAGCCTTCCCGGCAAGCGCGCCCCAAACGCCAGACCTGCCCGCAGGACACACGAAATGCTCAACGCCAAGACTCCGACAGAACGAAACAGCGCGCTTCACCCTCCCCCGCATGCCGTCATCAACCGTGACCGCAACCAAACGCGAACGCGGCGCCTTGCAGAACAAACGGCTGAAAACCGAAAGCAACACCATCGAATCGCGCCCCCCGGACAAACCAACAACAACAATATCCCTCTTGCCCAGCAAACGGCCCACCCTCATGCTGCGCTTAAGCCTCCTCTCAAACAAGACACAAAAGCAACGGCCGCACAAGCGCTCCTTAAAATACCTGAGCTCAAGGATTGCATCCATCCCGCACCGGGCGCACTCCATGGAATAGTATTAAACTCAGGAAGTTAAATCCCGCCGGATAATGCGCATAAAAAACTACTTTCCGATGCTATACGCCCCCTCGACCCTGCGAAGCAATTTTTCGGCATAATCCAAAGAAGCCAAGACCAAAGGCCTCGTGCCGTCCGAAAACGCCCTGCTCGGCATCTTGTTGCCGCGGAAACGGTACAATGAGCCTAGGTTGTCAGCCAGCCTAATGTCCCTGAAATACCGCAGCCATACCTGCACGTTGCGCATGGTCAGCCCCTTTTCAGGTTCAGTTTCCTTCCTGATGTTTCGCAAACTTACGACCGCCTCCCTGATCTGCTTCGCAGAGAGCGCGGTATCAGACGCCCTCGCGACTAGCAAGATATGGAATACGTCCCTAGCGACGTCAGAGGTTATCCCGATAGAATCAAGGAACAACTCCAGAAGCCTTCTGGGGTCATCCTCAAGAAAAGCACCCTCGTCGTACAACCTTAATGTAAAATCCGCAATCAGTTTCATACTCCTAAATACGCCTTTTATTAATTAAACGACAATGTTAATATCCAAAAAATGGCAGACAAACCGGTAATCGAGAAGAAATTCAACGAAGAACTCGACGTAGACCAAAAACTAAGGGAAGGCGGCATCCTCGCAAGGATGTTTCTCGAAGTCCAAGGAAACAACCGGGAAGCGGCAAAAAAAGCGCTAGATACGACAATATTCGAAAAACTCGTGAACGAGCCGAACTTCTACGCTACACACGTGAAGATGTTCGACCTGGTCAGGGAAGACGGACAGGAATACTACTCGGGCGTAGTGGAAGTACAGGCAGTTTCAAGAGACTTCCGCAGCTTCCTGAAAATAATCATGCAATACGGTCCCAGCGCCATTGAAATCATAAGCCCGGAAGAAATCACGCTCAAATCCGATGAAATGCACTCGCTTGTCGCAGACGTGAGCGACTTCGTGCAGACGTATTTCATCCAGCTGTTCTCCATGTTAAAGGACGAGGAACGCGTGGCGTTGTACAATAAAATGCTCTCCGGCACTGAGCATCCAAAAGGCAAGAAATAGAGCCCTTTTAAGCCGATTAAACCAAATCTAAATACTCCAGAAATGACTCGAACAACACTCTTTGTAGCCATGACGGCGCTATATCTCATACTGTCTGCAGTATCAGCCCAGACGATAAGCCAGATACAGCTTAATATAACCAGCTCTGGCATGGCATTCGTAACCGAGGAATTCACGATATCGGGAAGCGAACCTTCGGTCGAGCTTTTCATACCTGTGCACAAAAACCTCCAGATAATGTCGGCAGGCATCGGCATACCCTATACCAGCAGAAACGTAGAAGGCGGATTCATCATAAGCCCGGACCAGCAGAACATACCTGCAGGCGGCGTGAAAGACATGACGCTCAACTATGAAACCCAATACCTGACATCAAAAAACGGCAGCCTATGGTCGGTCTCATTCCGCACAAAAGCCACTCCCCGTAAGACAATAATCAAGCTGCACCTCCCGTCAAATTCCACAATCCTCCCTCCAAGCCCGCCTGATGTGCTGTTCAGCGTCGACCGCGACTCACTCTGGCTCTACCCCCAGACAGACGAATTCAACTTCACATGCAACTATGAATACGCAGGCGGTCCTGCAGTGCTCCCGAAAGACGTTCCAGAAATAAATGTGGTCGTTGCGATTATCCTCACTGCTGTCATAATCATCACGGCTGTCGTGGCAATAGCAATAGTCTACCACCTCATTCGTAAAAGGATGGCTTCTTCAAAGTCTGTCGGCAAGGTTGAGATTGAAAAGGATGTTGTCCACAGCGAGCCGGTCGCGAGCGGAGAGCATAAAAAAACGGACTTGGGCGAGATAGAATTCGAGTTCAAGACAGAACGAAATAACGCCTCGATAAAACAAACCGTCCTCAACGTATTGGACGATGAGGAGAAGAACATCGTCTCGTTCATACAAGAACACGGCCCTGATGACGTTACTCAAGCTTTCATATACAAGACGACTAGGATGCCAAAGTCATCACTTTCAGAGGTTATTAAGCGGTTAGAGAAGAGAAATGTCCTTGAATGCAGACGCCAAGGCCGGGTAAACTGGATAAAGCTTAAAAAATGGGTATTTGACTAAAATAAAGCCTATGGAACCTTTAAGCAAAGAAATAAGAGCTAATGGACGTTTATACGGCATTAAAACCTATACTCACCTAACCGTTCACCCCACGATATAAATAAAGCGACACCTAATTCATATTCCGTGAAGCAGCATACACCATAAGCCGCTTCACCCAAAAGATAACCCAACGGTTATCAAAATAAAAAACAAAAAAAACAAAAAGGAGGAAAAACAAAAAATGAAAACCTTGAAAAAAATAGGAACAGTAGCTGCAGGAGCTGTAATGCTAGGAGCAGCCTTAAGCAGCGCAGTCAGCGCCGGCCTAGACGCAACCGGCCTGAGTAAGGGGTTCTTCTATGACGCGAACTACAACCCAATAGCACAGATTGTAGTCGGTCAGAACGGCCTTGCTCCTGACAGCGTAGCCGCAGGAAACATCGCGGCAGTAATCGGAAACCTAGCGTATTCCAGCAAGCAGAGCACAATTGCCCTGGACCCGACAGCACAAGGAAGAGTAGTCTTGGGTGTATCAGCCCGCGGCGCGTCCGGTAAGTACGAACAAGCGGACACAGACGTCGACGGAGAAGCATTGATAACCTACGAGACCGACGGAGACTACTCAGACACCGGCCTTTCATCCTTCTACAAGAAGAGTGAGGGCGTGAACTGGACGACTAGCGGTAACCAGATATACGAGAAGGGCGAGTTCGTCACTTACTCGTTGTCTTGTGAGACCCAGCGTACAGATGCGGGCATCCTTAAGGAAGCCACGTATAACAACATCCATTGTTTGTTCTGTGAGACGTTGTGTTTGGAGCAGTTGGAGAATCCGGAGCACACCATGAGTGAGAGCATTTTCGTTGATTGGGGTGCTATGCGCTGGTACGAAGACGGCT
>JAQTQS010000020.1 GCA_028712125.1 Candidatus Altarchaeota archaeon | reverse complement strand
CTTGTCAAGCTCTTCAAAAACGCCTTTTGCTTGCTCATCAGGTATTCCTACGAGCTGGTTGTCGTGCCTTACGGACTGTTTGATGGCGTCAACCCGGACACGCAAGCCGGCAACGAGCTTGGGCTCCTTTGGGTCGGCCTTGTAGACTTCCCTGCCGGCGTCGTCCATGACGACCACGGCAACGCTTGAGCCAGCGTTTGTAGCCCCCTTGCCGGCCGTATCGTCAAGCAGGCTGAAAAGCCTGTTCAGGCTCCTCCCAGGCGGGAGCCTTCCCCTGACATCGGCAGAAAGCAAGTCCGGCAGGCTGCCTGCAAGCGCCTTCAATGCGCCCAGATTATCCCTGCCCGCAAGACTGCCCAGCGACCTTAATTCAGCGGCCGACAATACCACCTCCAGCTGCTTGCTGTCGCCCTCGGATTTTAACCTGACCCTTGAGGCTTCGGTCATGCAGTAAGATAATACACAGACGGAAGGTAAAAACGGCATATATACCCATGTAGGATTATTTCATGCCTGCGGGCATCACGTGCAAGACTGTGCGGTATGCCGATTCAATCCTGCCGTAGTTCTCCCTGAGTGCCGGAGGGAGTCTTTCTTCGACTATCCTCCTTAATGAGAGGGATTCGTGCGAGTCTTCTCCGAATATGTGCGACGCCAGTACGTTCTGCCTTGCGAGGGGCGGCATGTCTTTATCAGTTAGCTCCTTTTCATGCCACTCCGCAGCCCGCAGCCTAAGGCCGGCCTGCAATCCGGTTTTTTCCTCGCTTCCGAATCGGATTCCGGCAGATGCTATCTCTCCTCCTAGCGTGCCTTCGCCGCTGGCCCTTGGGACGGTCCGCGCGTAGCATGCGATATCCCTTATCAGGACGTGGGCTTCCTCGACTGCAGGAGGGTTATTTAGCGGATATACAGGCGCTATGCTTCTTGCGAACGCGGCCTGCCTTGCCGGCTCATTTGCCCCGGGGAAGAGGTCGTATGTCCTCTTCTCGTCGAGCGGTTTTCTCTTCGCAGTCCACTTGCGTTCATCATCTTCGAGCTCCTGCCTGCCGCCTTCCGCTATCGTCTCGAGCATCGTCGCAGTCTCGTCGCCGGGCGTCACCTTGAGGGCGTCATTGAGTTTCGCCACGTCATCCTCCACCTGTTTTGCGATGCTCCCGGCCCTTTCTGAAGCGCCATGCACAGTCCTTTGAAGGTATTCCGCGACGGTCCTGTCGTTTACCGGAATCCTGTCCTTCCGCCTTGCCCTCCGGTTGTGCTCGTCAATCTTTTTCCTTGCCTGCTCGCCAGTCATCTTCTGCGCCTCAGCAAGGGCTTTTTCAGCCTGCTCCCTCGCCTCCCCTCGCTCTGTAATACCTGCGTTTATGACGCTGTGCATGAACTCGGCTACCGGCGATGAGTGGACTCTCATAAGCTCGTCGTCCTTCTGCAGTTCATCGAGGCCGCGGCCGGTTATCTGCTTCATTACTGTGTCGAGTTCGGCTTTCGGGCTGCCTCCGTGCGTGTGGGAGAGGAACGTGTTTATCGAACCGTTTATGCCGTCGGGCGTGTTCAATCCCTCAATCGGGTGCCTCTTCCAGAGTTCCTCGCGTATGGCGCCCCTTGCGACCATCATGGAGACGTCAAGGTCGTAATTCTCGTCGGCAAGCGGCCGGTATCTGGAGCATTTCCCGACGAGTCCGAGGTTCTTTACCAGCGCACCAACCGTCGCATGGTCCAAATCAGCGCCTGCGGAGACGGCTTCGGCGAGCGGCCTTAGTATCCTTGCGTCAGGCCCGGCTTCTGAGACCCTGCTTGCGAGCATCCACATCTTGCCGAAAGAACTTTCGTCGATGGTCAGATTCTCGGTGAGGTCGTTGTAGGCCTTTGAAAGCGGTTCCGCGCCCTTCCATGGCATCACGCCTGCAGGCGGGGTTTTTATGTCAACGCCTTCCATGACTCCGGTGTCCATGTACAACGACCTGTAAAACACCTGCTCGGCGGCTCTCATGGCGTAGAACAGCGAGGCCACGTTGGCTTTTTCTGAAAGGTCGTGGGATATCGCATCCTTTTTAACGCCGTTCAGGAACTCCGTCGCCCTGCCGGCATAGTCGCTACTGCCCGTCTTCCTCCTGAGGAATTCGGCCGTGAACGCATTTATCGAATCCACGTTCGCTTCGGCGTTAGCCGCGCTGTAGGCCTTGCCTGACATGCCGGCTATAACGTTCGACCCACGCTTGAACTCTTCGAAAGCATCCGACCCTTTTGTAATGACGCCTTGAATCATGCTTTCGTCTGCGGACGGGCTGAACCTGAACGCAAGAACCTTTGCCGTGCCCTCAACAGGAGTCGTCACGGACGCGAGGTACATCGGCACGTTTCTGCCAGTCGCCTCCCTTATCGCGTTCCCGGACTTGAACAATTCGGCCGCGTTAAGCCGGCCGGGCAGGTCTGTGACCAGCATGAAGACTGAGTCAACATTCCCTTTCTTCACTTCTTCTATCACGCCGCTTTCGTCGAAGTGGGAGTAGCCGACTCCGACCGAATCAAACTGCGGGACCAAGAGGCGCATCTTGCCGTCCTTCATCAATCCCCAGCCAATGCTGCTGTCAGGGTCGTTCCTCCCTGTGATAATCCCTTGCATCGCAGCCAAGTCAGCGTCAGGAAAGATGAAATCAACCTCCTGCCTCTTCGCAGGAGCGCCGTATTTTGGAAGGCCTTCAAAAGGCTTTACTCCGGCGAGCGCGATACTGGTCTTGTCCGAAGAGCTCACGCCGACTGCCCGGACTGCAGCGGCCGCCAGTTTAACGGCCATGTCGGCTGCAGGTACGGTTGCCTTTCCCCGGGATGCGACAGACAAGTCCTTCAGCCCGCCCAACCCGCCGGCGGGATGCAGCATAGAAGCTTCTTTGAACCTTGCGACAACGTCGGGCGTGACCTGCTCCAAGGGCATGCCCAGCTTTTGGGCTACCTCCCGGGCCGCCATGAAATCCCCGACCGGGTCTCTCGGTACGGCATGCTTGGGAGCGTGCGGTATTTTCTTCTGGACCATGTATTTAGATTTGAGGCGTTTTTGGTATTAAGCTTCGTTTTATCCGGAAGAAAGGATTTTTAGGGGGTATTTGATTGGGTATTCTTAGGCCGGGAAAGTTGTATTAGGTGCATGCCTGCTGCGCGGCCTAGTCAGGCACCGCCAGGAATAGTCTTAGTAATCTTCACGGGCCTGCATTGCTTCTTCCCGGGCGGCCTGTATGGATTCCACGTATTCGGCGTACTTCTCATGGGCTTTAGGCTTTTCACGGGACATTCGCCCTAACGCGTATGCGGTAATCTCCGCTTCCATTGCGTCTATTTCGTCTCTTCCGCCGCCCTTCTGCGCGTGCCTTCTCGCCATTATCTTTATTTGGGTGTACATAGTCGCGCACGGGTCCTGGAGGTTGTCCCATTCGCGGACTATATTGTCGACAAAACCCGCATAGGGAGGACGTTCTTCCTCTTTCTCGGGGATTACAGGCTTTATCCCAGCCCTGCCGGCCAGTATCTCTATTATTTCGTCCTTTGTATTGGAGAGTATCATTGGGTGTTCTTTGATGTATTCCATGTCCTTGCCCCGGCTCTGGAGCAGCTCGATGTTCTCCCGGACTTCCTTGATGCTTCTCTTGGCCGCTATCGCGCGGGCTGTCTTGCTCTCCAGTCCCATGCCCCGGTACAGGAAGCCTATCGCGTCCGGGTCCGGGAGGTCTTTTTCCAGCTTCTCAATGGCCTCCAGCCTTTTGAGGAATTTCGGCTTTTGCCCGCGCCTGAGCAGCCCCCTGACGATATCGTATCCGACTCCCGTTTCCCTGGAAGCCTCTTGGGCGCTTGCGCCGGAGTGCTCACGGGTATATGCCATAACCGCCTGGTATTCCCCCATGCTCATCCCCCTCCTTTCATATCCCGTGCCGTGCAGCTCCATGAGGCGAGACTGCGTTTCCTTGGACGTGAAGCCGCCGTATCCCATGAACGTGGCAAGGTCATTCTGGTCGAATATGGAAAGGGTTGCCCTCCTGCCAAGCTTCACTGTCGGGAGGATGCCGATGCTCTTGAACAATACCGCGGCATCCTTAATCAGGCCGTCGTTGTTGAGCTTCTGCGCTTCGATGCTCGGGTGCTGCGTCTTCCCCTCGCTTGCGCTTACAGACCCGGTGAAATCCAGGAAACCGTGCATGAAAGCTATGCGCTCTTCCTTTGATACAAGGTGCTCCCAGGGCAGGCGCGTGTTGCCTTCGGTTATCTTGTTAATGTACATGGCCAGAGGAATGGACGTTAGCTTGAGGTCGTGATAAGGTTTTTCCCCGCCCCTGCTCGACCTATTGCTTATGTCAGGCTTCCTGCCGAACGCTTCACCCATCCTTTCCTGCAACAGCTTGATGACCTCCTTCTCCGTGACTGAAAAATTGAGCCGCGAATTATAGCCTCCCTGGCGGGTTACGGCGGCCCGCGCGCCGAGAACATAGGCAAAAGCGGTCGACTCGCCTTTGGGAATCTCGATTTCCTTGGTGGCCTTTCGCCTCGTTTGGGGGTCCAGGCTCGCGATAATAAAAGGCACGTTCTGTCCGGAAAGCCACCGCTTCGCCTCGCCCTCGGTGACGCCCGCGCCAATGCCGGCATCCTTTGGCGATAGCCCGCTGCCGGCCAGCTCGAAGACGCGCCTGTAGGCTCTGTGGGCGTCGTCAATCTCGCGCAGCCTTTTGTTGGTTTCATCGGTGGGTATTCCGACAAGCCGGTGGTCGTGCCTGATGGAATCCTTCACACGCTGGACCCTTTCGCCAAGCTTTGCGACAATGTCGGGCTCGATGGGATTTGCGCGGTAGCGCACATCTCCGTCCTCGTCCTTTAATATGACAGTGATGTTGGAGCCTGCTGTCGACCGGTCTTTTGACTTTCCGCCGGCAATCTTGAATAGCGCCTTCAGGCTTCTTCCGGCAGTGGAGCTGCCTTGCACGCCGGCGGCTTCTAGGATGGCTTTTACATCAGGCAGACGAACGTCCCCGCTGCATTGAATCCTTTTAAGCGTTCCGACATTATCACCCTTCAGCGGACCCAGCCGCTGGAGCTCAACGTCTGAAAGAACGATGGACAGCATTGGTTTGTCGCCCAACACGCCGAATCTGACCGGGAGTTCCCGGGTCTCTTTTTTCTGTGCCATGTATCGTGCATTTATTTTTGGGCTGTTTGCGGTATTAAGCCCTGATTACGCAGCCGGATTTGTTTTTAATCACGGTGCGGCATATTTTAAGGAGGATTGCATGACGAGAGGAGGCGGCTGATGTGAGGATTCTTTTTGAACTATCAGGCGAGCATCCGAAGTTGCCTGAGGCCGAGCTTGCTGGCGTGCTTGACGGCGAGCGTTTGCGCTGGAAGCTGCACGGCCGGGATAGGCTTAGGAGTACTATCATTCTTGATGTCGCGTCAAAGGACGCCTCGTTTGCGGGGCGTCTTGCGCTCACCAAGAGGGCTGTCGGGATTTTTTCTATCGGCAAGGACTTGAAAGCCATCGCAGCCGCCGTCTATCCGAAGATTAGAAACGCGCGCTCGTTCCGCGTCAGGTGCGAGTCCAACACCGTGGAACGGGAACTAGGCGCGTTGCTTCACGAGCGCGGCCTGCGTGTGAAGCTGGAGAATCCTGAGGAGACCGTCGAAGTCGTCCGTTTCAGGAAAGGCTGGGCCGCAGGCCTTGGCATTCCGCTCGACAGGGATTTCGAGCCGAGGCATCCATTGAAGCGGCCGTTCTTCCACCCGACCTCTCTGCGGCCGAAGACCGCGCGGCTGCTGTTGAACCTTGCGCGCGTGAAAAAAGGAGACCGCATGCTGGACCCGTTCTGCGGGGCGGGCGGGATTTTGATCGAGGCCGGCCTGATGGGCCTGAAGATGACAGGCAGGGACATTGACGATAGGATGATTGAAGGCTGCGGGAAGAATCTGGCGCATTTCGGCGTTAATGCCGTTTTGGAATGCCGTGACGCCCTCTCGGCCGGCAAGGGACGATTCGACGCGGTGGTGACGGACCCGCCTTACGGCAAGAGCTCGACAACACTTGGGCTCGGCCTGCAGGATTTGTACGAGCGGTTTCTCCTGTCCGCAAGCGCGAAAATAAGGAAGGGCGGGCGGCTTGTGATGATGCTCCCGGGCGAGTACAGGCTGCGCCATCCTGACTTTACATTACTCGGCAAGCATAGGATAAGGGTGCATAAGAGCCTTACAAGGGTCTTGTGGGTGCTTGAGAAGGATTAAATCGGCCGGCGCTCCTCGTTCTTCCATTCGGTCATCAGGGTGCGCAGGTCGCCTGCTGCGCTTTCGGTATGGTCCCTGCTTACGTGCGCCTGGAAGCGTTTTATGTCAGTCCACAGTTCAGGATAGCTCTCTTTCGCGCCCTCGACTTCCATCTGCTTTGCCGCGAACTTGAACCATGCGATAAGGGAGGGCTTGCGCTCCTTTAGGGCCTGTATCAGGTGCCACTGCTGTATCCTTCTCTTGCGTAGCGGAGCTTTGGCTGAGGACTCGAGGGTGAGCATCGCCGCCCGGTCCACCACTGTCTTTATGTCGGAGGCGCTGTAGAATTCGGTCAGCGATGCGAGCTCGCGGGCGCTGACGCCCGGAGCCAGGTCAGGGAATTTCTTGAGGTGCAAATCGAACATCTCGACGCGCGATTCGAAGTCCGGCGGGCGTATGTAAATCTGCTCCGTGAATCTTCCCCCGCGTATGAGGGCCGGGTCGAGGCGCCAAGGCATGTTGGTCGCGCCGATTACCAGCGTGTTCTTGCTGAGGCTGAGGACGCCGTCAAGCTCGGTGAGGAGCTGGTTGACTATCACGCTCGCCCCCGGAATGTCCCTGCGGGACGCGATTGCGTCAATCTCGTCGAAGAACAGAACGCACGGCGAAGCGCTGCGGGCGTAATCGAAGATGTCGTGCAGCTTCTTTGCGGCCATGTCCGAACCCTCGCTGAGGATGTCCTCGATGTTGCCGGATATGAAGGATATGCCGACTTCGCCGACAATAGCCTTGGCAAGATAGGTCTTCCCGCAGCCGGGCGGGCCGTAGAACAGTATGCCTCCGCTAACGGTGTAGGCGCTTGCGGGGTCGTCGGCGGCGAGCTTGAGGGGGTAGACAATCCTTCGTCTTATCTCCTCCTTTGCCTGCTTGAGGTCGGCTATGTCGTCGAACTTGATGATGTCGCCCTCGATTGGGATTACCTTGCCGCCCACGTCCATTGAATATACGGACATCGGCGTAAGCTTGAGAGGGTTTTTATAGTCGGATTTAGGCTGGCCCTTGAGGCAGGCCAGCACGTGGGTCTCCCGGTTGCTGGAGCCCGCCTTGAGGCTGCTGTACTGGTAGTAGGGGAGGAATATTATCTCGGCGAGTTCCACCTTGGACCGGAACAGTGTTGCTAGTATTCCGGATATCTGGTCTTCGGAGTACTTGATTACATTCCGGGAGTACGTCGCCTCTATGGTGTCGTCAGCCTCCAGATAGCGGCCAAGGTCGTACTGCGGGCTGTTGAACGGGGGTATCCGGTGGGTGGCCCGCACATAGTCGGCCTTGCCTTCGGGTATGCCGCCTACGAAGTCGCCGACCTCGCGAAAGGCGTATTCAATGAAAATGTTGCGTTCGTACTTGTACTCTTCGGCAAGATTGTTTAGCGTGAGGTCGGTGAGGATTTCCGGCTGCACTTCCTCCTTTTTGGTCGAGCCTTGTTCCAGCAGGTAGCCGAGCGCGCTTACGGTCGTTGCCGGCAGGGTCATCAGGCGTTCGAAAAAGTCGACTTCCCCGAGCTCAACGCTGCCGCGCCTCTTGCCGGTTACGTACAGGAGCTTGGCGTTGCTGAGGTCGACATGCATGTAGTTGCCCTTCTCCTCGTAGATGCTCTTTTGCATGGCGAGGAATTTTATGGAGCCGGTCGCAATCTTGTCGCGCCTGACCACCTTGAATTTCGCAAGCGGCGCGTACTTGCCCTCGAGCGTGACGTTTTGGCCGCTATGCGACTCGTCGTCGAACTTCCTCTTTATAGCACCCTGCAGTTCTTTGGATATAGAAAAGGAGGATGTGTTGACCCGTGTTACTTTCATCGTGCTGTTACTACTAGGGTGGGTGGTTTTATATACTATGCGTTGTATTTCGGGGCCGGCAGCACCGCCGTCCGGGTTCTGCCGCGGTCGTCCGTATAGCGGCATGTGTAGTATGGCAGGTATGCGACTTCCTTTATCTCGCCCCTCCCTGCGAACAGCAGCTCGAGAAGCCCGAGTATGTCGCGCGAGCCGAGTTTTAGCTCGTCGACCTCGTAGTCGCTTGACACGGTCTTGCTTACCGGAGAATGCCTGTTAAGGTCGTAGCGGATGTTCGCGAACTCCGGCAGCGTTAGGTTGGGTAGGAAGCCTTTGCGGTCCGGCGTCTGGGCGATGAAGCCGTGCTCGAGAAGCAGCATGAAGTCCGCTCTGTTCTCGGCATAGAACAATTCAAACCGCCCGTTCAGCTCCTCAAGCGTCGCTGCCCCGGTCTTGAGGATGCTTGCGAGCATCCTGGCTGAGTTTACCGGCAGGGGAAGCAGCTGCAATAGCATGTCCGAGGACGCGAGCGACGGCTTCTTTCCTAGGCCGCTGCTGACGTAGTAGAGGTCTCCGGTCGCGAGGTTCACGTGGAACGTGTTGGACGATTTTACCGTCTTCTGCATCTTTGCGAATCCGGTCGCAACCTCCTCCTCACGGCTGATTTCGAACCTGCCGACCGGCGCATAGCGGCCGGATATCTCGGTGACGCGCTCCTCTGAGCCGAATCCGAGCATCTTCTTCCCCCGGTGTCGCTCGAAATGCTCCCGGGCCTCCGCGAGCGTCATGCCGAGGTCGAATGCAAGCTCGAAGAGCTTGCGCCTGCCAGACTCCGGGAGGAGTCTATGCTTCTTCATGAGGTTTTCAAGCTCCTGCGGGTTGATGACTCCGATGCCGTGCTTGCCGCAGTACGTGAGGGCGCCTTCAGAAAAGCCGGCCGTCGACAGCACGACGGTCTTTGGCTTGTCCTTCTTCTTTCCGGAATCAAGCGCGTATTTAATATCGCTAAGCGAGGCGCTTTTGTCAGAGACGAACACATGGAACATAGTATCAGACCTGCCTGGCGGCTCCTCCTTCTCGGCCCGCAATACAAAACCGCCGAGCACACTTTCCGGAGGACCGGCAAGATAGCCCATAGCCGAGACGAGACGCGATACCGCGGCCTTGAAATCGTCGAGCGGCATTCCCGCGAACACTTGGTCTGGGGCCATTTTATTACCACAAAAGCTTAATAACTATGGTATTTTATTCACAAACGACACTATAAGAACGATGAAAGGCGCGGAAGCACTGATAAAGTCGCTCATGAAGGCGGGCGTTAAGCACATGTTCGGCATCCTCGGCGGCCAGATAATGGAAGTCTACGACGTGCTCTACGACGTGGACAAGAAAGACCTCCGGCACATCCTCATGAGGCACGAGCAGTGCGCGGCCCATGCGGCCGAGGGGTATGCGAAGGCTTCGGGGAAGACGGGCGTCTGCATCGCGACTTCAGGGCCGGGCGCAACCAACCTTGTTACGGGGATTGCCGACGCGCACAGCGACTCGACTCCGATGGTCGCAATAACGGGACAGGTTCCGGTCCACCTGATAGGCAACGACGCCTTCCAGGAGGCGGACATCGTGGGCATAACAATGCCAATCACCAAGCACAATTTCCAGATAACCGACCCTGACAAGATAGCAAGCTCTGTAAAGGCGGCGTTCATGATAGCCGAAAGCAGGAGGCAGGGCCCCGTACTGATTGACATGCCGAGGGACGTCCAGCAGAAGCAGCTCTCGGGCAAGTTCGAATACCCCAAGGAGGTGACGATACCGGGCTACAAGGTCGCGGTCAGCGGCGGCCATCCCAACCAGCTCAAGGAGGCTGCGAAACTCCTCACGGGAGCCCAGCGGCCGGTCATCGTCGCCGGCGGCGGCGTAATCTCGTCGAATGCAAGTAGAGAACTAGTCGCGCTCGCCGAGTCATTGAACATTCCCGTAGCCACAACGCTCATGGGGAAGAGCAGCTTCCCGGAAGGCCACATCCTAGCCCTTGGCATGCTGGGCATGCACGGCAGGAAGGCCGCGAACCTTATGGTTTCCGAAAGCGACGTATTGTTCGCGCTCGGCTGCCGCTTCTCAGACAGGATAACAGGGAACGCCAAGCACTTTGCGGCCGAGGCGAAGATAATACACGCCGACATCGATTCCGCCGAAATAGGGAAGAACGTACGCGTCGACGTCCCGATAGTAGGCGATGCAAAGCTCATACTGCAGGGCCTCAGGCAGATGGTGGAAAAGGAAAAATCGAGGAAAGACGGCCCGTGGCAGGAGAAGATGCGCAAGTACAAGAAGGAGTATGCGCCGTTCTACGACTACGACGACGCGCTGATAAAGCCGCAGCGGGTGATGAAGGAGCTGAACTCCATTCTCGACGAAAAGACAATCATAACGACGGAAGTCGGCCAGTGCCAGATGTGGTCGGCCCACATGCTGAACATCCAGAACCCAAGGCACTTCATAACGTCCGGCGGCCTTGGGACGATGGGCGCGGGATTCCCGATGGCCATCGGCGCGAAGATTGCAAGGCCTGAATGCAGCGTCATTGACGTCGGCAGCGAGGGCAGTTTCATGATGACCGGACAGGACCTTGCGACATGCGTCGTCGAGGACATTCCGCTTACAGTTCTCCTATTGGACAACAGGTATCTCGGCATGGTGAAGCAATGGCAGGACTTATTCTACAACAAAAGGTACAGCCACACCTACCTTGGCGAAGTACCGGACTTTGTCAAGTATGCGGACGCCTTCGGAGCCGAGGGCATACTCGTCGAAAAGCCGTCGGAAATAAAGGAAGCCCTCAAGAAGGCCGTGAAAAGCAACAAGCCCTATATCGTCGACGTGAAGGTCGACCCCCATGAGTGCACGCTCCCAATGGTCCCGCCCGCGGGCAGGCTCGACCAGATGATAGAGAAGAAATAGAGTCTGCGTACCCTCTGATGAAACAAAGACATTTTGGAAATTCTGGCAGTGAGGGAGTGGATGGCCCGCCCCATAAGCTTCCAGCGCTGAATACTGTTGCAAATCCCGTCATTATAGACCCCAGGGTAGTAGATACCGTTAGGGAGCACACAGTAATGCTGGAGCAGGTTGATCCCGGCAGTACGATGATATTCCTGACATTGAAGTATGACGGCGACCTTCTGCGTTTTAAGGTCGGGGACAAACCAAAGGAGCTGAAAAGGGCGGATATGATAGGTTTCATAAACGCGAGGGGGAGCTCGGCATTTACGGCGGAGCTTGCTGAAAAACTTTATAGGGCCGGGAGACACGACCTAAAGCCGGATGAGGCGTACAAGGAGTACGGGAGCATGCTTCCGCCGTCCTACGAGGAATTATGCAGGATAAAGGACTCGGACAAGCGCGAAGTCGGCTTCCTGATGCTGGTGCACGTCGACCAGGACCTTCGAGGACTTGGAATGTCGGGCAGGCTGTTAAGAAAGACTCTGGAGGTAATGCGCGACAAATTCCATCTGGACTACGCGGTAGTCTACGGAAGGCTGCCCAACCTGAGCAATGAATATGCATCCCAACAAGAAGCGGATAAGCACCTTCAGGAGTATGTCGCAAGGAAGAGGGACAGCGACGGAATGCACCCGGACTGGGCAGTCAGGTTCCACCAGCATGCGGGATGCCAGGTCGTATGCGGCATACCGAACTACTCGGATGACAAGGCGTCCTTCAACCACGGGTTCGTGGGGGTTTACGACCTGGCAAAGCTGAGGGCCGAAAGAAGGATATGACAGCGAAACCAAATAGTTTCTTGGACGTGAAGGTCGACCCCCACGAGTGCACGCCCCCCATGGTCCAGCCC
This sequence comes from Candidatus Altarchaeota archaeon, assembly GCA_028712125.1. Taxonomy (GTDB): domain Archaea; phylum Altiarchaeota; class Altiarchaeia; order IMC4; family SCGC-AAA252-I15; genus VGJA01. Next base: position 8,360 of record JAQTQS010000020.1, on the reverse strand, counting down.
GCAGGCAGGCTCGACCAGATGATAGAGAGGAAATAGGTATATATTTCAAAAACACTCAAGGGATAGCATGGTAGAGAAGAGGGTTGACCTGACCAGGCCGCCGTTGAGGGAAAACCCGGAGATAAGTCGAGACCTTCTTACAGGCAAGGTTGAACTACATAGCATGTACGATAACGTCTTCGGACGTTTCGAGCGCGAAGTCTACGAGGGCGATTTAGACAGAAGACTGCGCGGCATAGACGCCTATGACATAATCAAGAACCCGGAGAGGATGCTCCATATAGCCAAGGACTTCAGCAGACTTTCCAAAAATGAGAGGGTAGAATTATCAAGTACAATAGGCCATGACCTGACAACTCCGTTCGACTTCTTCAAAAGCCTGAAGCACCGCCTGAACGGCGCGATACGCATCAGGGAGCCAAACGGCCGGCTTAGGGCGCCTAATATGGACGAAACCCATCCGGTATTGGATGAATTCGACAAGGCCATGGAAGGGATGAACCAGAGCCTTCCTGACGAGAAGAGGGTCAATCTCGAGGTCAGGGCCCCCTGCGTTGCCAATCCGCCTAGGGTGATAGCAATCGGGAGAGGATGGTGGCTGGAGGACGAGATTCCCGTGGACAAGAGCAGGCTCCTCGGAGACGACGAGATAGCTGGAGAACTTCGCAGTTTACATCATCTTAGAGAGGCCGTTGCGAGGAGAAAAGAGACGTTATACGATAGCGGACTCCCGCACCGCCTCACTGAAATGCTCGGCGTGGAGTACATGCTAATCCTAGACCCGGCAGGCGGCTTCATAGACAAGGCAAGGGAGACGGTCAAGGCCAAGAGATACAATGCTCTATGGGCTCTTGAAGCCGCCAGGGATGATGTGTATGATAGTTACAAAAAGGCAGGCCCGGAAGCGGCAGGCATGGCGGTGGACGCAAGAAGGGCCGGAAACAGGGCGATGATGCTCCTCGCCGGAAAGGACCCTGATGAACTGGGGAAGGAAGCGCTTGCCAGCATGAACCCGGACACGGTGATACTGGCGCCGTCGATAAACCATACTATGGGGGCGAGCCTTGCAGAAAGCGCCAAGGTGAAAGCGACAGTAGTGGGCAACGCCGTTGATTTAAGAAGGCACCTTGGCACACTGTACATGGAGCGGGGCGCAACGCTCGCGGCCGTCGACAATCTGGAGAACCTGCCGTTCGAAAGCGGAGACCACGTCATAGTGGACACCTTCAGCGGCCAGCCGTGCGTGATAATAAACCCGACAGAAAACACCAAAAACCATTACCGAAAGCTTCAGGAACAGGTCAAGGCCGTGGAAGCCCAGAAGGCGGGGGAGGCGAGACTGGAGGCGGCCACGAAATGGGTGAGGGGCGACTTTACGGCAACAGTGCAGCTGTCCGCAAACACGGCCAGGTCCGAGAGGGCGGATTTCGTCAAAACCGCGGTGACAAACGGCGCAAAAGGCGTCGGCCTCTACAGAAGCGAGGAAGGCCTCCTCCACCTTAAGAGACTGCTGGACGAGGATGGGATGGAGCGATTCTTCTATGATGATTACAGGCCTATGGTACTTGCGCTCTCGCCATTAGGCTACCCCGTGCAGATTAGGGCATTGGACCTTGGAGGCGACAAGATACCCCCATGCGTGCAGCACCTGTTTGCAGGTAGGGACAGCCTTGCCTTCCGGGGGGCGAGCTTCCTCCTGGAAAACCCCTGGCTGCTTCGAGCCCAAAGCAAGGCGATAATGAGGCTTGGCGCGGAGTCGGAATGGGTCGAGTATTTCATACCCATGATACAAACCCCCTCCCAGCTTGCCCAGGTTAAGGGCATAATCGAGGAATCGAAAGACCATCTGAGGGGGAGGGGGGTCGCTTTCAACGAAAAGCTCCGCCTTGGGATAATGAACGAAACGCCGATGGCTGTGATAAACACCGCAGCTTTGGCCAAAGACTGCGATTTCATGAGCGTCGGCGGCAATGACCTCGCCCAGGCCGCGCTCGGCCTCGAGCCGCACATGCTAAGGCGCGGCTATCACGACCACGACCCTTCCGTGCTGAGGCTTATAAGGCAGATAATCGACAACGTCCCGCCTGAATGGAGGAAACTGGACCCCCTAATGAAGAGACACCTGCCGCTCTCGTTCTGCGGCGACATGGACGCGACCCCGACAGGCGCGGTAATTCTGACCGGGATGGGATACCGAAAGCTGAGCATGATACCCACGTCCATACCAAGCATAAAGAGGGTGATAATGGACACGGACATAGTGACGATGGAGACCGTAGCTAAGGAGGTGTTGGAGCTCAGGACGCCTGACGAGGTGATAGCGCACACCAAAAAGAGGACACGCGAGCTTGCAGGAGTGGACCTTGACAGCGAGCGCTACACGAGGTAGAATCAAATCCTGACCGCAACCTTATTGCGACAAAGGTATTTCTTAACCTCAGTTATTGAAAACTCGCCGTAGTGGAAGATTGACGCCGCAAGCGCTGCATCCGCCTTCCCCTTGGTGAACGCTTCGAGCATGTGCTTCGGCGTGCCGACGCCGCCCGATGCGATGACCGGGATTCCGACACTCTCCGAAATAAGCTTCGTCAACTCCAGGTCGAAGCCTTCCTTGGTCCCATCCCGGTCCATGGAAGTCAGCAGCAATTCCCCCGCGCCAAGCCTTTCCACCTTTTTGGCCCACTCCAGCGTGTCCAAACCGGTCTCCTTACGGCCGCCGTAGATGAACGCCTCGTGGCCGCTCTTCGTATTGCCGGTCTTCTTGCTGTCTATGGCGACGACGATGCACTGGCTGCCGAACTTTTTCGCGCCCTTCGAGACGACTGCTGGAGCCTTTATTGCGGCCGTGTTCAGGGTTATCTTGTCGGCGCCGGCGCGAAGAATCCTGTTCATGTCCGCGGTATTCCTTATTCCACCGCCGACTGTGAGGGGTATGAAAACCTCCCGGGCTGTCTTTTCAATCACATGGGCCATCGTCTCGCGCCGCTCGTGCGAGGCCGTTATGTCCAGAAAGACTATTTCATCGGCTCCTTCATTGCCGTACCGCCTTGCGAGCTCCCAGGGCACGCCGGCATACCTAATCTGCTTGAATCTTACGCCCTTGACGACCCGGCCTTCGGGCACGCTCAAATCGCAGTCCAGGCAGGGGATGATGCGCTTCGTCAGCATGGCAGGTAAACAATGGGTTAGGCGAAATAAAAGACGCGAAGTGTTGCCGGGCCAGTTATTTAGACACCCGGTTGCGCAGGACTCCGACGCCCTCAATCTCGGCTTCAAGGACGTCGCCGTCCTTTATCAGGTCCACGCCCTTCGGGGTGCCGGTGGATATTACGTCGCCGGGCAGGAGCGTCATCACCGAAGAGAGATATGATATGACTTCGGGAATCTTGAATATCATGTACTTGGTGTTCGAATCCTGCCGAATCTTCCCGTTGACGCGCAACGTGATGGCAAGGTTGTGCGGGTTCTTGATTCCGGCAGGCGTGACCACATAAGGCCCGATGGGAGTGAACGTGTCGAATGCCTTGGCTATGTCCCACTGCTCGTTCTTCTGCCTGAGCCGCCACTGTATGTCGCGGGCGGTTATGTCCTGCGCCACTGTATACCCGAGGACGTGGCTGTAAGCATCCTCTGTCCTGACGTTCTTCGACCGCTTGCCGACTACGACGGCAAGCTCGACCTCGTTGTTCACCTGCGATGAAATCCTCGGATTCGGCAGTATTACGTCGTCCTCAGGGCCGATTATGCCTGACGGCGGCTTAAGGAAGACCATCGGCTGTTCCGGGATGTTGTGCTTTAGCTCTTCTATGTGCTCGAGGTAGTTCCATCCGAGGCAGATGATCTTCGACGGCTGGACGGGGGCAAGAAGCCTGACCCGCTTCAACGGAATAATCTCCTTTGAACTCTTAGACCTGACGCCTGCGGCCGTAAGGCCCATGCAGTCTTCAAGGCGGTTGAGGGCGAGCGAAGTTATGCCCTTGTCAGTCACAATTCCGACCTGTTCCGCCCCGTTGTGCATGAAACGCGCGAGTTTCATTTGGATTTCACCATAATGTCTCCTTTTTCTTAGGCATCGTGTGAAGCATCATCCGCGCGTCGAGCGTGGAGTCTATGTTCTTGAGGTAGTCTATCAAAACGTCCTCCCACCAGACGACGATGTAGTCCGCGTCCAATACCAGCTTGCCGAGCGACTTCTCGACCTCCAACGCCTCGGCGACCTTGCGCTCGGACGCCCCGAGCTTAAGCCGGCAGAACTCCTGCTGCTTCAGCGAGAAGTTCTTCTGCGCCTGCTTGAGCTTGCCGAAGCTCTGGCTCGAATCCTTGAGGATGACGTCCACAAGGTCGATGGACTTGTGAAGCGCGTCCTCCCCCTCAAGCGACTCGACCTCCTTGACCGCGTCGTCGGCCTCGTGATAAAGCCGGTTCATCCGCTTGAGCATGTTCATCATGAAGGACGAAGCGACCTCGGTGTATGCGTGCCAGAGCAGCACCTCCATGACCTTCGGGCCTACGGCCCCGGACGCGTAGGAAACGGTTCCGGGCGAGTAGACTTCCTCCGGGCTGTAGGAGATTGAGACGGACCCGGCCTTCTTCTCCAGCAAGTCGCCTGCCGCATCCGGCTTTCTCCCGCTGATGACGACAACGTGGAAGTCCAGCGGCAGGATGTCGTTCGAGATTTCCATGAAGGTTATGAGGAAGCACTTCTTGAGTATCTCGTTCATCAACAGCTCCTGCATGTCGCGCATGAACTGGACGGCAGAGCCGGGGGCGCCGTCGTCAGGCACGTCGACGGTAAAGGATATAAGGCCGCCCCATTCCTGCCTGAATGATATTTTCTTGTAGCTGGAGTAGCCGTTTATGCAAAAACAAAGGTCGTCGCCGAACTCGACATCGGATAGATTCAGGCTTACGTTGTCAAGGCTGCCGTGCATCTTGAACAAATGGATGTGGCTTCTTGGAAGCCATGTGGCGCAGAGCAGCGTTGCCATCGGTTTAGATATGGGATGGCGCAATAAAAAAAGAAATTGGGGGAGGTGGCCTCCGCCCCCGTCAGTTTAAGGCAAGGATATGCGCCTATTTCTTGACGAACATCTCGCGCAATCTTGCGCCGACCTTCTCTATCTCGTGCTCGTTATCCTCTTTGCGCATGCGGTTGAGGTTGGGCATGCCTTCCTTGCACTCCTTCATCCATTCCCTGGCGAACCTGCCGCTGCGGATGTCCTTGAGGATTTTACCCATCGCCTTGCGTGTCCGGTCGGTGATGATGCTCTTGCCGCGCGTCCGCCCGCCGTATTCCGCTGTGTTACTCACGCACTTCCACATGTACTCAAGGCCCCCCTTCTGGACGAGGTCGGTAATCAGCTTAAGCTCGTGAAGAGTCTCGAAATATGCAATCTCAGGCTGGTAGCCCGCGGCGACAAGCGTGTCGTACGACGCCTTGATAAGCTCGGTTACGCCCCCGCACAAGTCAACCTGCTCGCCGAACAAATCCGTTTCAGTCTCCTCCTCGAAAGTCGTCTCAAGAACGCCGGCCCGTGTCGCGCCAATCGCCTTCGCAAGCGCAAGCGCGTTCTCCTTGGCCTTGCCTGAAGGGTTCTGGCCAACGGCAATCAGCGACGGAGTCCCGAAGCCCTCAAGGTACGTCTCTCGAACCCGGATGCCGGGCCCCTTCGGCGCGACCATTATGACGTCGACGTTCTTAGACGGCTTGATGCCCTTGAACCGTATGTTGAAACCGTGCGAGAACATCAGTGTCTTGCCGGCCTTAAGGCCCTTCTTTATCTCGCTCTTGTAGACAGTAGGCTGGACTTCGTCAGGAAGCAGGATGTGTATGATGTCGGCCTTCTTGGCGGCGTCCGCAATGGAAAGCACTTCAAACCCGTCTTTGCGGGCATTGTTGGCAGACGAATCCTCGATGGAGCCGATGATGACGTTAAGCCCCGAGTCGCGCATGTTCTGCGCCTGGGCGCTGCCCTGGTTCCCATAGCCGATTATTGCAATAACCTTGCCGCTTAGGACATTCAAGTCGGCATCCTTGTCGTAATACACCTTTGACATCATCAATCACCTCAAAGAAAATGCTGTCTTTAATATTGGTTTAACCAATAAAAAGGAGCCCTTAACGGGACCATGAGTCGAACCATGCCAGATTCTTCGCCCCGCAGCTCTTGAACGGCCCGCGGTAGGACGGGTTTTCAGTGCAGTTTTCATCATCCTGCGCCGGCTGCTCGGGCAATGTAGTCTCGGGAGGGGTAGTGTACTCTAGGTAGGTCGTGGTCGGCTCGCCAGGATTTCTTGTGGTTGTCGCATGCGTGGACTGCACCAGGGTCGTGCGCCTCGTTGTGGTTGCGAGCGCGGTCGTGGTCGCAGCCCTGCTGGTGGTCGTGACCTCGCGCACAACACCCGCGACCGGGACATCCGCAGGACCCACGCCGACCGCAACAAGGGCGATAACGCCGACCGAAAACGCCATGACGAACAAAAAACTTACAGCCAATACTATTGCAAGCAAAGACAAACGCGGGTCAAACCCGCCATCACGCACGCCGCTAATAGAAGACATATGGCCTATACACTTGGAGGATTGGGTATAAAAATAGCCTGACGGGCCATTTCAGATTCTTACCACCACGGCACTGGCGTCGTCCACCCGGCCGCCGGAAAACCTTGCGATGTTCTGCGCCTTGTAGAAAAGGTCATGGGCTGCGAAAGAGAGGTTGCCCTTCACGTTCATGATAGTCTGGTGCATTGTAGCCGGCTCCAGGGCATTGTGCACGCCGTCAGTAGTAAGCAGCAATAAGCCCCCCTTGGAGAGCTCCAACTCCCGGATGTCGTAAACCATGTCCGGACTCCCCATCATTGGCTTCAAATGCCGCATCCTAACGCCGTCCGGAGCGGCGGTATAACTCACCTGGTCTATAGTCAGCCGGTCCAAGCCGCCCTTGCCTGCGAAAAAAGCCCTCGAATCGCCAGACTGGCCGACGACGCCGCTGCCGTTCTTGGGATTCAGGAGCGCGACGGTCGCCGTAGTATAGCCTTTACCGGAGTACAACGGCGATGCGCATAATTCCTTGTTCGCAGTCTCAAGCGACTCCGCAAGCGCGCCAGCCGCATCCCTCATACGGCTTGATCTGAGTATTCGGACAATACCTTCAGCGGCCTGACTGCTGACTTCATGAGACATGGGATGGAGCCCGACACCCCCTCCCTCGATTTCATACCCGGTAACCCCGTCAAAAACCCCGTACAAATCGTGCAATACATTGCCCACCTTCAGACCATGATGAACTAAAACAAAATCGTTGTTAACCTCTCCGCCGCCCTTCCTGCAGGCCACGCCAAGACGGCTAGCGTCAATCCTGCTGACAGCTGGATTGCCGTCAATCAGAAAACGCCCGGCATCAAGCTGCTCCCCCAAATCCTCGACGGCCACATAAACAGGCTTCTCAGGCCGCCCCCTGAACCTGCCGAACAAATCCGGCAGACTAACCATCCCACGGTACCTATGCGAACTTGAAGCCAGAGCCATTATCAAATATCTTTAGGGATACGGCAAGAAATACACCGCCAACAAAGCCACTTTATAAATCCGACAAACACCAATATCATTCGTGCCAATCATAAGGTTCTCGGACCACTACAAAGGGCCTAGGAGGGAAGAACCTAAAAATAAGGGGGACTCGCCTGCCGGAGCTGAACACCTCAATCTCACCCCAAAAGACATGTCGGAACCGGCGGTACTGGCCAAGCTAACAGAGGGAAGCCGTGGAAAACCCTCAAAAGAGGTTAGGGAGGCCGTCAGTTTCTTAGGCAGGCTTGAAGACGACATGACGGCGCTGGAGATGGAATCGCTCGCCGGGAAAATCGGTACTGAGCGGGTGAGACTTCTAATGAACCTGATGAGACAGGTGCCGGGCATAGACGGCAAAGCCTTCACCCTCCAGAAGGACAGGGGCATGCAGGACTGGCCGCAGGATGACGTTCTCAATGCCCTTAGAACCGAGCCGGAAACGAAGGTAAGGGCATACCCCGTCTACTACTTCGCGCTCTTCAGGACGGCATTGAACAACGAGAGAAAGGCAACAGACGCGCTTACAGCAGCAATGGCGGGATTAATGGGGGTCTTCGGAAAGGAAAATTACCTTGCCATGATGGACTGCCTCGGAGAAGACCCGGCCATGATTGAGAGAGGGGAGACCATAAGGCGGAAGGGCGTGCTAGGCAAGTTAAGCCAGGAACATCTGCTAGAACGGCTGAAAAAGGCAAAACCCCAACAGGTTAAAAAACACCCGGACTTATACTACGCGATATTCACGCAGGCGGCCGAATACCAGAAAGGCAAGTATGATAAAAGGAGATAA
>JAQTQS010000019.1 GCA_028712125.1 Candidatus Altarchaeota archaeon | reverse complement strand
GACCGCGCCCCGGCACTCCCTTTCGGACGAGCAGAAGAAAAAGCTCAAGGATAAGATAGATGAGGCCAGGAAGGCGTTGGATGCGTTGGAGAAGCTGGGGTGAATATGGAACAGGACATCGAACTGCGGGACAGGGAGGAGGATTACATCAACATCAACCCGCTTCAGGCCGCAGGCCGGACTTATCCCGAGACGAGGATTGCGATTGATTCCTATGTGGACGGCTACAGCGTTTGCGACTGGTGCAACGGCGCGCTGTGCAAGATGGACAAGCCGCCAATCCAGAAGTTCCTCCAGAGCGTCTCTGAATTCCTCGACATGGATTACAGCATGCTCACGAACGGCTGCCGGGAGGCGAAATACGCGGTGCTCCACGCGCTAACCAAGCCGGGCGACGCCGTGGTGATAGACGGCAACAAGCACTACACCACCTACGTCGCCTGCGAGCGAGCCGGAACGAAAATCTACGAGGTTGCGAGCAGCGGGCCGCCTGAATACCGGATTATTCCCGGCGATTATGAGAAGGCCTTTGAAAAGGTGAAAATGGAGACCGGGAAGTTCCCTAAGCTTGCGATACTCACCCATGTTGACGGCAGCTACGGCAACGTGGTCGACGCTAAAAAAGTTGCCGACATGTGCAAACAGTACAACATACCGTTGCTGTTGAACACCGCATACTCCTCGGGACGTATGCCTGTCGACGGAAAGGCCATCGGCGCCGACTTCATCGCGGCATCATGCCACAAGGGCTGGGCTGCCGGAGGAGGCAACATCGGGCTGCTTGCGGTGACAGAGCCGTGGGTCAAGCAGGTCTTCCTGCCTTCGGTCAAGTACGCGGCAAAGCCCCTTGAGATACTCGGATGCTCAACGCGCGGCTCATCAACGCTCGCGCTGATGGCAAGCTTCCCGAAAGTCAAAGAGCGGGTGAAGCACTGGGACAAGGAGGTTGAGAACGCGCGCTGGCTTTCCGGCCAACTCGAGGGGATAGGCATACGCCAGTTGGGGGTTAAGCCGACCGAGCACGACCTGAACTTCTACGAAAGCGACGTCCTTTACAGGATATCCGAAACGCACAAGAAGAAAAACTTCTACCTCTACAGCGAGCTCAAGGACCGCGGTATAGTTGGCATAAAGGCGGGCCTGACCAAGAACTTCAAGTTCTCGGCATACGGCAAGACCCGGGAGCAGGTGGAGCACATAGCCTGGGCGTTCAAGGACATCGTGGAGAAATACGGCTGACTGTTTTTATAGCGCTGCGCCAATAAATATGTCTGACAGGTGGTCGCATGAAAGCATTGACCGACGAGACGTTCGAAAGGGAAGTGAGCGAAAACAAGCTGCTGTTGGTGGACTTCTGGGCTGAATGGTGCGCGCCGTGCAGGATGCTCACGCCGATACTTGAGGAGGTCGGCAGCGAGTACAAAGGCAGGGTCGAGTTCGCCAAGATGGACGTCAGCAACAACAACGCGACTGCGACGAAGTTTCGGATAACCGCAATACCGACCATGATACTCTTCAAGGACGGCAAACAGGTAAACTCGATAATCGGCGCGGTCTCAAAGGAGAAGATAAAGGGTATGCTCAACGAGCACCTCGCATAGTGATGATAAGGCCGCACGAGATTCTAAAAAGGATAAGGGAGGAAAAGCCTTTAATCCACCACATAACCAACAATGTCACCATATACGACTGCGCGGGCATAACGAGGGCCTTTGGCGCGCTTCCGGTCATGGCCCCCGCAATAGAGGAGTCTGGCGAGATGGCGTCGGTTTCTTCCGCTCTCGTTCTGAACATAGGGACGCTCACGCCAAGGCTGGTTGAGTCAATGCTGGCGGCGGGGAGGAATGCGAACAAGAAAGGCATTCCGGTGATTCTCGACGCAGTAGGTGCCGGGGCTACAAAGCTGCGGACTGAAAGCACGCTCGAACTCATGAAAAAACTAAGGATTGCCGTCCTGAAGGGCAACGCAGGCGAGATTGCTGCCATCGCAGGCGCGAAATCCGAAGTCAGGGGCGTCGAGTCCATGGGAGTCGCGGGAGACATCCGGAATATAGCAAAGAATCTTGCATTAAAAACCGGGAGCGTGGTTGCCGTGACCGGAAGGGAGGACATTGTCACAGACGGCAGGAAAACATATTTGGTAGATAACGGCCATTCTCTCATGGGCGAGGTCGTCGGGACCGGCTGCATGGCAGGCTCTGCAATAGGCGCGTTCTGCAGCGTAGAGAAGAAGTACGCAAAAGCGGCAGCATCCGCGCTCGCATGCTTCGGAATCGCTGGCGAACTGGCCGCGGCAAAAGCCCGCGGGCCGGGAAGCTTCAGGAGCCTCCTGCATGACGAGGTCTATCGCCTAAACGAGAAGAAGACTTCCTCAAAGATGCGTGTTAGAGAGTTCTAAAATTAAAACCTTATAGGCGTGTAAACAAAAGGAGTATGATGGAAATTTCCGGGTTCTATTTCATAACAGACAGCAGCCTCTCGAAAAAGGGCGCGGTAGACGACGCAAAGGCCGCAGTCGCGGGCGGGGCTAAAGTAGTGCAGTACCGGGATAAGGAGAAAGGCCTGATTGCGTTCCTCTCTGAAGCCTGCAGAATAAGGGACTTGTGCGGAAAAAAAAGCGTATTGTTCATAGTCAACGACGAAGTCGGCGCTGCAATGCTTACAGGAGCCGACGGCGTGCACCTGGGACAGGACGACATGCCGGCGGAAACCGCCCGCCGCATACTCGGAAAAGACAAAGTGATAGGGGTGACGGTCCACAGCGTAGAGGAGGCCGAAAGGGCCGTGAAAGACGGGGCGAATTACCTTGGAGTCAGCCCGATATTTTCCACAATGACGAAGAAGGACGCCGGACCTCCGGCAGGGCTTGATTTGCTCAGGAAGGTGAGAAAGAGTACAAGCATCCCGATTGTTGCGATAGGCGGAATCAAGGAAGAAAACGCAAGCGCGGTAATCGACGCCGGCGCCGACGCCATATCGGCCATTTCAGCCACGGTCGCCCAGAACGACGTCGAATCTAAAGTTGCAATCTTCGCAAAAAAATTCAAACGATGAACTCGATAGAGACGAGCGAACTCACGAAAAAGTTCGACGGTATAACGGCAGTCGACGGCCTTTCCATCCAGGTCAAGGAGGGGGAGGTATTCGGCATCCTTGGCCCGAACGGCGCCGGGAAGACCACAACGCTGAGCATGCTGTGCACCATACTAAAGCCGACTTCAGGCACGGCGACGGTCAACGGATTTGACATCATCGACCGGCCGCACGACGTGCGAAGGAGCATTGGCATAGTGTTCCAGGACCCGAGCCTTGACAACAGGCTGACAGGCAGCGACAACCTCCACATACACGCGGCGCTCTACGGCGTCGACGACCGGATTGCAGAGGAGAGGATAGAAAAACTCGTGAAGCTGGTCGGCCTCGAGGACAGGATAAACCACCTGGTCAAGACCTATTCCGGCGGGATGCGCCGGCGCCTTGAGATAGCCAGAGGCCTCGTGCATACGCCCAGAGTCCTGTTCCTGGACGAGCCCACCCTCGGCCTCGACCCGCAAACCAGGTCAAAGGTGTGGGAGTACATCGACAGCGTGCGAAAGAGCGAGCGCATAACAGTCGTGCTGACAACCCACTACATGGAGGAGGCCGAGAGCTTGTGCGACCGGGTTGCTATTGTCGACAACGGGAGGATTGCAGCCCTCGACAGCCCGCACGAGCTCACAAAAAAAACAGGCTCTGAGGTTGTGACGCTCACGATGGCTGACTCCTCCAGGGCCGGCGAGTTCAAGACCATTCCGACCGTTACGAATGTCAAGAGCCCTTCCGAAGGCGTTGTCATGCTCAGCGTCCAGGACTCTGCCGCCGCAGTGCCGAAGATAATGCGACGTGCGCTAGAACTCGGCATGGAAGTGAAAACCCTAGACGTCCAGAAGGTGACGCTGAACGAAGTCTTCATGCACTACGTGGGCAGGGAGATAAGGGAGGAGGAGGGCAAGCACTCCGCAAAAGAGATGATGAAACACAGGCTTCAGGCAAGCGGTAGAATATGAAAGAGCACAGGGCGATAATCGCGCTATGGTACAGGGAGGTGAAGGCATACTCGAACGACCGGCCGAGGATAATAAGCTCGATAGTGCGCTCGCTACTCTGGCTGGTCATATTCGGCAGCGGGCTGAACTCCGCACGATTCAGCGGGCTTGAAGTGAACTACCAGGAGTTCCTGTTCCCGGGCGTCGTAGGGATGTCGCTGCTTTTCACGTCCATGTTCGCCGGCGTCTCTGTGATATGGGACCGCGAATTCGGATTCCTGAAGGAGATTGTGGTTTCGCCCATAACAAGGCCGGCGATGCTGCTTGGGAAGGTTCTGGGGGGAAGCACGATAGCAGTCGCTGAAGCGCTGCTGATACTATCATGCTCGTCCCTGATAGGAGTCCATGTCAACTGGATTAACCTGCCGCTGATACTGCTCGCGATGATATTGATTTCCTTCACGCTAGTGAGCCTCGGCCTGACCGTCGCGTCCTTCATAGAAAGCTTCGAGGGCTTCAACACGATAATGAGCTTTGTCATAATGCCTATGTTCTTCATGAGCGGGGCAGTGTTCCCGCTGTCCAGCGTGCCTGAGTGGATGATGCCGATTGTCAGGCTCAACCCGCTCACTTACGGCGTGGATGCGATAAGAACGCTAATACTTGGGATATCATACATGGACTTGCACGTCGACTTCGCAGTGCTAGCCGCAAGCTCGCTCCTCATGCTACTTTTAGGCTCGAGGGCGTTCAAGGCCAGGATGTAGAAATATGACCTCGATAAGAGACTACGGCGGAGAATTCGCATTAATCGGCGCAATATCCGGGATTCTCGGCAAGCCGAAGGACAGGAAGGTGATTGCGGGCATCGGCGACGACGCCGCAGTAATCGCCCTGGACAAAAAAAGGGATATGCTTGTGACAGTCGACATGCTGGTCGAAGGCGACCACTTCAGGCGCGAGTGGAGCACGCCCAGGCAGATAGGCAGAAAGGCAATGGAAGTCAACGTCTCGGACATAGCCGCCATGGGAGGCCTGCCCAAGTACGCGCTCGTGTCCATATCGCTGCCAGATGACACGACCGCAGAATTCGTGATGGAGCTTTACAGGGGGATGAAGGACGCGGCGAGAAAACACCGCTTTGACGTCATCGGCGGCAACACGACGCACGGAAGCAGGCTGGTCATAGACGTCATAATCATCGGGGAGGTCGAGAAAAACCGTCTGAGACTGCGCTCGGACGCGAAAGCCGGCGACCTCATCTGCGTCACCGGAACGCTTGGAAAAAGCACCGCAGGCCTTGAGACGCTGAAGGCGGGCGTCAAGGGCAACGTCAGGGAGCATCTCGAGCCGCGATGCAGGCTGCATGAGGCGCGGGAGATTTCGAAATATGCGAACGCCATGATTGACGTTTCGGACGGCCTATCGTCCGAGGTCGGGCACATCTGCGAGATGAGCGATGTCGGAGCTGAGGTGTTCAGGGAGAAGATTCCCATCTCCATGAACACGCGCAGTCTTGCAAAAAATCTGGGCAAGGACCCCGTAGAGTTTGCGCTGCACGGCGGCGAGGACTTCGAGCTCGTCTTTACGATACCGGAACGCAGGCTAAAGAGGATAAGGACACGCTGCCAAATAACTGTCGTTGGGAGAATCACAAAAAAAAGGCATGGTATTACGCTGGCATGGGGGAAGGTGAAACTGCCGCTTGGAGGAGGCTACGACCACTTCAGGCTCAGGCGTACTTCTTGACGATAGCGCTGAGCTTCTTGAACTCAGGCTGCTTTGAATCGTCCAAAAGCTGGAACAATGCCATCTCGCTCGAAACCAGAAAAACATTGGCCTGCTTCAGGCGCTCGACCGCGATATCATGGTCGGACTCGTGAATCGAGGATATCGCATCAACAGCCACGTGTACGTTAAAGCCCTGCGAGAGCGCGTCAAGCGCAGTCCTCAGCACGCAGACATGGGACTCTATGCCTGTAAGAATGATATTCCTCCTGCCGCACGAGTTGAGCGCATCCACGAAATGCCGCTCGCCAAAACAGCTGAAAGACGTCTTAACGATAGGATGAATACCCCCCAATGAAACGACGAGCTCCGGGACAGTGCCGCCAAGGCCCTCCGGATACTGCTCGGTAACAATAATCGGGACATCCAGAATACGGCATCCATCGGCAAGCTTTCGCGCGTTCTTAACCAAGCGATCGAACTGGAAGATAGCAGGCCTAAAATGCTCCTGCACGTCGACGACGACCAGCAGAGTGTCATCCCTTGCGAGAAACCCCGGAACCATCCTTTGTCTTGGCCGCAGATTCGGCCTTTTCAAGCCGCCTTCGGAATGAGGCGTCGCCGAGCAGTTTCTTGGTGTATTCGCCGCCGTTGTCAAGGCTGGAAAGCTCGCCCGTGGCATAATGGCCTTCCTCAACAAGCCGTTCGAGGCCGTATTTCAGGTAGACCTTCGCAAAGTCGTTTCCGTTGACGAGAGAGGCCTGCTTTTTTACGCCCATGGTAACATACAGAGAAAATGGCGTTAAAAGCGGGTGAGCAACATTTGCGCCGGCAATTTTTATGCTGTTAGACCATTATAATAACCACGTTTTTATTATATATCATTTTTTGATATATTTTGGGGTGTTGATGTAAGGATGGAGGCGCTGGACAGGATTTCTGGCATACAACTGAGGCATGCCACAGCCATAACGCTCGCAACAATTGCCATCACGATAGTGCTCGCCTTCGGGATGCTTCAGATAAGGCTTGAAACCGACTTTTCCAAAGAATTGCCGCAGGACAACCCCGCCATAATTCTTCAGAACAGGATACGGGACACGTTCGGCGGCATGGACATGATACTAATTCTCGTTGAAGTAGACCCAACGTCCGGAAGCAAGGAGGCAGTGGACGACATACGCGACCCGCGTGTGATAAAAATGCTCTCAGACCTTGAAAACGAGGTAATGGACGAACCCGGCGTGGACAAGACGCAGTCCGTCGCGCAGGCGTTCAGCAGAGGCGGCATCCCAGAAGACGTCAACGGTGTCCAAGGCATACTCGACAACATACCCGGCTCCAGGCAGTTCTTCAACCGGGATTACACCGCAACCGTCTTTTACACTTACACGAACCTCGGCTCAAGCAACGAAAAGATAAAGGCGATGACAAAAAACATAGAGTCCGACATAGAAGAAGTGGCAAAACCGCCGGGCACAAGACTGAGGATAACCGGGATGCCGTCCATCCGCACGACGCTAATGGACATCCTAGTCAGCGACGCAAAATACACGATGGCATTGGCCTCAATAATAATACTAATGATACTGATTGTGCTGAACAAGCCGATAACACGCGGCTTCTTCGTCTTCCTCCCGCTTATGCTGGGCCTAATCTGGACTCTCGGGACCATGGGCTGGCTAGACATCCCTCTCTCAATCGTGACCGTGGGCGTCGGCGCAATGATCCTCGGCCTGGGAGTGGAATACAGCGTGTTCTACGAAAGTGTCTACCGCAAGGAACGCGCCGCGGGGAAGACACAGGAGGAGGCGCTGAAAATTGCGCTCAACGAGGTCGGGATGGCGATAATAGGCTCCTCCACGACGACAATAGTCGGATTCCTCTCGCTGCTTTTCGCATCAATGCCCATGCTGCACCACCTCGGCCTGGCGCTGGCCCTCGGCATAACCTACTGCGTGCTGGCGGCGCTGCTCGTTAACCCTTCGTTCATAGTCATCGAGGAAAACATCGTCCATAAGATGATAAGAGACATCATCCGGGGAGGCGGAACCTGAAATGAGCCTGACGGACAAATTCTCGGAGAGATACGGCGGATTCATAGCCGACCGCCCGTTCGCCACGCTCCTCATAGTACTGGCGATAACGCTTACGGCATTCTACGGCCAGAGCATGCTCAAGATGGAGGCCATGGATACTGAACACATGCTGCCAGATGACATAGAGGTGCTCAAGACAATGAACTACGTATCCGACGAATTCGGAGGTTCGGACAGCGCCCTCGTCGTCGTCGAGTCCGACCCGGCCAACACAGGCACCAACGAGAAGAGGGACGTGCGGGACGCAAAAGTTCTCGCCTATGCGGACCTCCTCTCCAAGAAACTCGAACTACTAGATGACGTTGTCTCCGCCAGCAGCGGCGCAGACCTGGCAAAAGAGGGAGACAGGCTCGCGCAATCGCAGAATAAAATCAACAGCCTGATATCCGACAACCCGCAGAGTATGCTGTATTACAGCAGCGACTACTCCATCGTCCTCATAAGGATGAGGCTGAACGACAACTACGACCAGGAGCGCCTGTCGCAGGAAGTGACGGGCATAATCTCCGAGACCGCAAAACCGCCGGGCATAAAAACACAGGCGTCAGGAGACTTCGCAGTACAAACCTCAATCCAAAACCAGATAGCGCCGGACATGGCGAAGACGGGACAATACTCCTTCATCGGAGTGCTGATAATCGTAGTGCTCGTATTCAGCTCGGTAAGATACGGCCTGACATCGCTCCTCGCCATAATGTTCGGCACCGTATGGTGCTTCGGCCTGATGGGCCTGCTTGGACTGAGCGTCACCTCGCAGACGTCGGGCGCGGCCTCGATGATAATGGGGATAGGCATAGACTTCGGCATACAGGTGATATCACGGTTCAGAATTGAGCTATCCGAAGGAAGGATAAAAAAGGCGATGATAGCGACACTCAAAGCCGTTACAATGCCCATGGCGACAACAACAATCGCGGCGCTGGTCGGATTCAAGGCCATGTCCATGGGACAGCTGACGATACTGGAACAGCTGGCAAGCATCATGTCCTACGGGATACTCTGCTGCATGCTCGCCGCCCTGACGGTGGTGCCAGCGGCCATAGTTATCGGGGAAAGGTATGCTCACCTATTCAGATTCAGCATAAGGAGGTAAAAGATGGAAAAGGACGATTCAACGAAGAGAGCGAATGGATTGTGGATTGCATTACTCTGCGTCATCAGCATGACGGCTACGGCAAGCTCGCAGAGCTACGTGACAAGCGACGGCACAACACTTGCCGCCATCACGCCGTCAAACCTCATCGTGGACTACGACCTAAGCACATACAGCCCGAACGTGGAACCAGGCGAGACAGGGACAATCAACCTGGTAATACGCAACACCGGGACGCAAAAAGCTGAGTCAGTGGTAGCAACGTTCATCGACACACTGAGCATACGAACCAGCAAGCAGTTCTACATAGGAACGATACAGCCGCTAGCGTCAACGACCATTTCACTGACTTACAACATTGAAAAGAACGCGAGCATAGGATTGCTCATACTGCCGGTCAAACTCGACTACGACGGCTACGACGCAGACGGCGAGAAGGTGGATAACTTACACTCAAACTACGACTTCCCGCTCCAAGTCTACGGCAACCCGAAACTAACGCTACAAAACCCAGAAATCGGCCAAGCTGGCATAGGAAAAAATCTGGAGATAAAACTGGTCATAAGGAACCAGAAAAGCCGTGCATACAACGTAATCGCCAAAATGGACGACGCGGCAAACCAGCAGAACACAGGAAATGCCATAACCATCCTCGGCTCCAACAAGCAGTACATCGGCGACATAGATGAAGGAAAGGATGCGAACATCGTATATAACGCCTATGTGGACGAAGAAGCGGAAACCGGCGCATACACATTGCCGCTCACCATATACTATGAAAACAAGGGGCATGAAAACAAGACAGAAAGCTTCAACATCGGAGTATACGTGACCGGGGAGCCGGACATAACCATAACCAACACCGACACAGACCCCGATGAGATACACCGCAACACGGAAAACGTCGAATTGAAGGCGACGGTGGCAAACACGGGCGAAGGAGAGGTAACGAACCTGAAGGTAACGCTCATGCCAAAGGAACCGTTCACAAACGCGAAATCCTACACCCAGGAAAAAAGCCTTGGAATACTTAAGACAAAGGCCACGTCGATTGTAAGCTTCTACCTGAACGTGGACGAGAATGCCAAACCGGGGTTATACGAGACATCCTTCCTGCTGGAATACCAGACAGGCATGCAAGATGTCAACAAAACCATATCCATCAACCTTGAGGTCAAAGACAGCCCGGACTTCAGGCTGTCATACGACAAGATAGAAGCCAACGCCGGGGAAGGAGGGGAGATGAGACTTTCCGCGGAAAACAAGGGCGAAGACTGCGACTCGGTCACACTATGGGTGATGAAGAAGAGCGAGCAGCCATTCGACTTCACAGACAAAAGCCAGTACATAGGAGACTTGAAGACGGGACAGCAGGGCGAGGCAGTAATAGACTTCACAGTAGACGAGAAAGCCCAAAAGAAAAGCTACATACTCCCGCTGGAAGTCAGGTGCACGATAGACGACACGGTATATGTTGAATCCGAAACGGTGCTAGTAACCGTGAACGGAAAGAAAGAATCGAGCACGAACACGTACCTAATCGCCCTCGCGGCCGCAGCGGCAGCCGTGTATATTGTATACCTGTCAATAAAGAAGAACAAGAAATGAACCCAAACGAGTTTGAAAGAGAACTCCATTGGATAGACAACAAACTGGTCAAAGGCATGGGGAAGATACACTACCTCTGCATAATAAACAGGGGGGTGTCGACAGGCTACGACATCATAAAATACATCAAAAAAAACTTCCACATAAACCTCAGCACCGCGGCCGTCTACCCCCTGCTCCAGTCCCTTGAAACAGAAGGCTACCTGACAGCAGTATGGAAGAAGGAGGGATACCCGAACAAAAAAAGCTATTCAATAACCCCAAAAGGTAAAAAACTCCTAACGGCCGCCAAAAAGCGGATACACGCAATCATATACGAGGAGATAACGAAAAGATAGGGAAATAATGCCGATGAAGTATGCGGCCAGAATGAGGCATATCAACCGGAGGATAGTGAAAATCACGCAAGACGGTCATGCCTCCTGTCGTCCGGCGTCGGCAAAACATGGAATTTCCCGCCCGGAAGCGACGCCAGAGAATCGATAACAACACCGCGACCCCTCAAACCCTGCAGAAACTTTTCTTCCTCACGCCCGGTCATGACAATGACGACATTTGGGTCTTCAAGCGCCTCCTCCAGCTGACCGGCGTCCTGGATGCCTGAAAGAGGCAGACGCCTGACATGCGAGCCGCCCCCGGAAGGCCCATGGACGGCCTTGGGAACAGGAAGCTTCCGGGCTAAATCACGATGCTCACGACCACGCGTCTCTTGCTCTGCCTTATGGCCGGGCTCCACAGGAGCTACCGTATTCAAATGCTGCTGAAGCCTTGCCAGAACATCCGGCCTCACCCTCTCGACTTGCATGGTGGACAGTAATGAGTACTATGAAAAACCAATTCCTAAAACCTGCGGATAACGGCAGGGATGAATACAGCCTAACCCCACCTGCCGCGGGCTGCCGCAGCCGGCTTCTGCTTCAAAACCTCGACAAGCTTCTTGCGAGTCTCCTCGGGATTCGCCTCATTAAGCTTAATCTGTTTAAGCTTTAATGCAATTGCATCCTTCTTTTGCGCCTTTCCGACCCACTCGGCAAAGTCGTTCAAACCGCCGCGAAGGTGGAACTTAACGCACCCGACCGGGCATAAGCCCAAAACATTCGCAAGCTCCTCAATGCTTCCAACCTCGCGGAAGACAGCGTCGTCAGAAAGCTTCACAACAAACTTGTCCATTGTAAATCACCCTAATAACCAATTGAATTAGAGGTTAAAAAGCCAACATAAAAAGGAGCGGCCAGCAAGAAGGCAAATGGAACAGCAAAACGGATTGCATAATGACATGCAAGAGACAGACGGATGAACACACGTGGATAACAGAAAGGCCCATTCCGCTGCTCGAACGGCGAAACGGCGTATAAATATAGGAAATTACATAACGACCTTGTTCTTCAGCATCCCATCGTCTTCCTGCATAACGCTCGCTCATCCAGAGGCTTGCCGTCGCACAAAGACGCGCACAACTGCTTCCATTCCTCCGGGTCGGCCATGCTGCCGCCGGTCGTCCCCCCAGACGCGCCTTCGACTTCGTCGGTCTTGTCCTCAAACGTGACGTCCCGAGGCAGAGTGAATTTGCTGTTCACCGCCTTCCAAGGCTCGCATGAGAACGAAACCGGGGCGTTAATGTCGCGCCCGACATCAGACGGAAGGTCACCATGGTGGCTTTTCAGGACGTCCAAACGGACCTTAGAACCGGTCGAAGAGCCGCCGGACCATGAATACACCCATTTCCCGTCGCTGACTGAATAATACACCTGAGGGCCGAACGTATGCTCCATCCGGAACTTGTCGCCGGACACGTAAATGACGGCAGAGCTTTTCAAACCGGTTGGATTCTGATAAGTGCAGGTCACCGAAGTATCCGCGTCTAACAGCTCCGCGATGGAGCCGGCTGAAGAAAGCGAGCCGCCATTCGATGAAAGAGTCGTCGTGGCCTGTTTTAAAGTCGTTGCCGGCTTCAGAGTCGTAGTCGTCTTCAGCGTGGCCTGCGTAGTTGAAGCATCCTCATTAGGATTAAGGGGAGGGCAGCAAAGGCAGCCGGATGTAAAAACCAGGAGGAAAAACACAATAGCATACTTCATGCAAACACCAATGTAAATATTGAAAGAGAAATTAAAGAATGACCAACGGAATGCGAATACTTTTGCCGCCGGGGAGCAACGCCGCTTAGTATGTTTACGTCCGTATAGGACCGTTGGTTTTATTTAATTCAAAATTTAAGAGTATGATGGAAAAGGTTCTTTAATTCCCGGAAAACGAACAGAGTAATATGGAATCGTCTGGACTTCAATCGGATAAAGATAATCCTAAATATATGACATTACGAGACCGTTTAAACAATCTGAAATATCCGCTATTATTCTTTTTAATTTTTTATATGATGCTTTATTGGGTTATTGATATAAGTGGTACTGCTGCAAGAGAACTAAGAAGCAGCGGGTCTGACCCGGATAATTTCGCAGGCATTGCGCTTATTTTAATATTGTCAATATTAATGTTTCTGTTTTTAATATCTCTATTAGGAGTTTATCTCGGGATAAGAACTTATTGGAAAACACACTCCCTCAGGGACACATTCATTAATGGATGGCTATTGGGCTTGGTGGAAAGCCTGCTTATTGACGCACACCTTATTGTTATGGCTATCATAGACTTCTCCAATTCGCAGGCCCTAAGCAAAGACGACATTTCTTTCATCATCTACGTTATTATCTTAATATCAATTACAATCATGCTCATTGAAACCTTTTCTACGATAATGGGCGGATTAATCGGGATGTTAATAATCAAGCTTAGACAGAGCATCAAATCAGGAGATAATATACAAAAATAG
Source organism: Candidatus Altarchaeota archaeon (assembly GCA_028712125.1). Lineage (GTDB taxonomy): Archaea > Altiarchaeota > Altiarchaeia > IMC4 > SCGC-AAA252-I15 > VGJA01. Next base: position 7,155 of record JAQTQS010000019.1, on the reverse strand, counting down.
CTGTACTTAAGATTTGCCGCCGGGGGGAATATCCACCTTTGTTTAAATCCCCCAACTATTAATCAGAATTTGTATAACGTCTGTGCCATCGAGCCATGGGCGAAGATGGCACCATTTCTTTCTTTTTCCCAATGCTTTTTCTTTCTTGGAAAGAAAGAAAAAGGCTTGCCGCCGGAGGGATTTGAGCCCTCGACACCTCGGTTGCTGAACCGCATCCCATTTGGGGAGGCCTTCTTCAGCCGAGTGCTCTCCCAGGCTGAGCTACAGCGGCATGTTGTGGGTTATGATTGTAATTGGTGGTATTTGTTTTTCTTTCTTTTCCCGAGGGTTTTCTTTCTTTTTGCGAAAAAGAAAGAAAAGGCTCGCCGGGTGCTCTCCCAGGCTGAGCTACAGCGGCATGCTATTTTTGTGCGGGTTATTTTTTGGATTATGTTATTATAAGGCGGATTTTAATCAGGTGTTTTTGCCAGAAGTTGTTTAATTACGGTTTTCAGAGTATTTCTATTTCAGTTCCCAGCGACTGGCCGGGTAGTCCTTTTTCGAATCGTGCGACTACTGCGCCGCTGTTGCCGTGGACGCGTGTTATTTCGCCGGTTAGTTTTTTTCCGCCGGGTGTGGTCCATTCGGCTTTTTTGCCCAGGAGTTTGGCCGCTTCTTCCTTGGTTTTTGATTTTTCTGGTTCTAGGATGAATTGGTTTACTTTCTGGGTTCTTTTTCCCCCGCGGTAATTGATGACGCGTGCCTTCATTTTTTGGATAATTTATATGCGCGTTGGTGTATAAAAAGCAGGGTCTGGTGGAATTTTTATATGCCGCTTCCAAATACTTTGTTCAATGAAGGAGGTTGTGTTTCACGGCCGTGGCGGGCAGGGTGCGGTGACTGCCGCGACTTTGCTTGCTATTGCCGCCTTCAAGGACGGGAAGTACACGCAGACGTTCCCGCGTTTCGGGGTTGAGCGCCGGGGCGCGCCGGTTCAGGCGTTTACACGGGTTTCTGACCAGTTCATACGGCGCAAGAGCCAGGTTTACCAGCCGGATATCATTGTCGTGCTTGACCCGACGTTGTTCGGAGTCGTTGACATTACCGAGGGCCTGAAGGAGGGCGGCACTGTCATAATTAACACGAATCAGGATGCGAAGTCGTTTGGCATTAAGAATGCGACGGTCAGGACTGTTGATGTGAGCAGCGAGGCTTTGAAGGTGCTGGGCCGGGATATAGTGAATACTGCAATGCTTGGGGCTTATGCTGCAATCGTCGGCGAAGTCGCTTTGAAGAGCATTGTTGAGGCGGTCCGTGAGCAGTTCAAGGGCTCGATTGCCGAGAAGAACGTTGCCCTGGTTGAGGGCGTCTACAAGAGCGCTGGCGGAAAATGATTGATGTTGACAAGCTTAAGATAAAGGTCGGGAAGGCCGAGGTCACGACCGGCGGCGTGCTAAGGAGCGACGGAAGTTCTGCCAGGAACAAGACCGGCGGCTGGAGGGCGATGCGGCCCGTCACCGACAGGAATGTCTGCGTTGCATGCGGTTTGTGCTGGGCGATTTGCCCTGAGGGTTGCATTCATAAGGGCGATGACGGGAAGTTTGGCGCTGATTTGGATTACTGCAAGGGTTGCGGGATTTGCGCGGCCGAATGCCCTGTCAAGGCTATTACTATGGTCAAGGAGGAAAAATGAGGGAGATTATCGAGGCGTCTCACGCTGTTTCGGATGCGGTTAGGATGGTGAAGCCTGCGGTTATTGCGGCATATCCCATTACGCCGCAGACGCACATAGTCGAGCGTTTGTCCGAGATGGTAGCCAACGGCGAGCTGGAGAGCAAGTACATCAATTCCGAGTCGGAGTTTGCGGCTATTTCCTCATGCCTTGGCTCTTCTGCGACCGGGGTTCGGTCGTATACGGCTACTTCGTCTCAGGGTCTTGCGTTGATGAACGAGATGCTTTACATCGTCTCTGGCATGCGGCTTCCTGTGTGCATGACCGTCGCCAACAGGGCCTTGTCTGCGCCAATCAACATCTGGAACGACCATTCGGACACCATGAGCGTGCGGGATTCGGGCTGGATTCAGCTTTATGCCGAGACCGCGCAGGAATGCTTTGATTTGACATTGATGCAGTTCAAGATTTCCGAGGATAAACGCGTTTTGACTCCGTCTATGGTCTGCCTTGACGGTTTCACCCTGACGCACGTTTACGAGCCGATCGACCTGCCGGCGCAGGCGAAGGTTGACGAATTCCTGCCGAAATACAAGCCCGTTCACGCAGTGCTCGACCCTGAGGACCCGCTGACGCTTGGCGCAATCGGATTCCCCACGCACTACATGGAATCGCGGGCGGTCCAGCACCGGGCGATAAACGAATCGCTTGCCGTAATCAAGGAAGTCTATGACGATTTCTCGGGCAGATTCAAGGCGGAAATCAAGGGCACGAGGCCTGATGCTTATGACCACGTAGAGCGCTATCGGATGGATGACGCGGAGACCGTGCTCGTCGCGCTCGGCTCGGTGTGCGGCACCATCAAGGACGTTATCGACGAGCGGCGCGCCAATGGGGAGAAAGTCGGGCTGCTCAAGCTCGTCACCTTCAGGCCGTTCCCTAAGGAGAGCATCCTTAAGGCGTTGAAGAACGCGAAGCGCATCGCAGTCGTGGAGAAGGCTTTCTCGCCCGGCCTTGGAGGCGTGATTTATTACGAGCTTTCCGGCCTGCTGTACGAGAGCCAGATGAAGCCGAAGGTTAAAAATTTCATAGTCGGCCTTGGCGGGCGTGATGTGACGCTCGACCATGTGCGCGACATAATCAAGAGCACTATGGAGGACAAGGGGCCGTCGGAGCAGTGGATGTTCTAGGCCCCGGTGATTAAGATGGCAATTTACGGTTTACCTGAGGAGGAGTATTTCGCGGTCGGCCATCGCGCGTGCGCTGGCTGCGGCGAGGCTATCGCCGTTCGTCTCATCACCAAGGCCGCAGGCAAGAATTCGATACTTGTCGAGTCTACGGGCTGCATGGAGGTCATTTCGACGCCTTATCCGGAGACATCCTGGAGGCTGCCTTGGGTTCACGGCGCGTTTGAGAACAACAGTTGCATCGGTTCGGGCGTGTCTGCGGCTCTTGCCACCCTTGGCAAGGAGGACACAAAGGTGATTGTCTTCGGCGGCGACGGCGCGACTTATGACATTGGCATCGGATGCATTTCGGGCGTCTTCGAGCGAGGGGAGAACATCACCTACATATGCACGGACAATGAAGCGTACATGAACACCGGGATACAGCGCTCCGGCGCCACGCCCTTCGGCGCATCGACCACGACATCCCCGGACGGCAGCAAGAGCATCGGCAAGCAGCAGTGGAAGAAGGACATGATGCACATTCTCGCCGCCCACGGCTCGCCATATTGCGCGCAGGCGTCCATAGGCTATCTCCCGGACGCGTTCCAGAAGCTAAAGAAGGCAATGGAAATCAAGGGTCCGACGTACGTGAACCTCATCTGCACCTGCGTTCCTGGCTGGAGGACAGACCCGTCTCAGACCATAGCGGTCGCAAAGCTTGCCGTGGATACTGGCGTAACGCCCATATATGAGATAATCAACGGGAAGCACAAGGTGACGAGGCCGACTGACGTGGAGAAATTAAAGCCTATTGAGGAGTATTTCAAGCTTCAGGGCAGGTTCAAGCACCTGCTTAAGCCCGAGAACAAGCCGAAAGTTGAGCTCATCCAAAAGCAGGTGAAGGACAATCTATCGCTTTTGCTCGAGCACGCGAGCAAGGGCTTGTGAGGGTTTTTATATAACCAATAGTCTTATATATATACCCAAATGTAACACACATTCTTTGGTGTTTTTATTTGGTGGTTTTATGGATTCTTTTGTCAAAGAGGCGTTAACCCAAGCAGGCAAGAAGGTGCAGAAGAAGCCCGAGGTCAAGCGAAGGGACGTCAAGGGAGCGGACTCCGACGAAGACCTCAAGAAGATTATCGAGGGAATCAAGACTTCTATAAAGGTGATTGGATGCGGCGGAGCCGGCAGCAACACCATCGAACGGCTTACTGAGATGGGTCTTGAGGGAGGGGACATAATCGCTATAAATACGGACGCATTGCACTTGTTTTACTGCAAGGCTCCGATAAAGGTGCTCATAGGCGCGTCGCTTACCGGCGGCGTGGGAGCCGGAAACGACCCTGCTGTCGGGGAGAAGTGCGCTGAAGCGGACATAGAGAAGATTGCGCAGGTGCTCGACAACGCAGATATGGTTTTCGTGACATGCGGCCTTGGAGGCGGCACCGGAACGGGAAGCATTCCAGTCGTTGCCCAGATAGCCAAGGACGTCCAAGCGCTCACTATAGCCATAGTAACACTTCCGTTCAGCGTCGAAGGGAAGGTACGGGCCGCTAATGCGCTGCGCGGGTTGAGAAAGCTTAGGAAGTTCACCGACACCGTTGTGGTGATACCGAACGACAGGCTGCTGGACATCGTCCCGAACCTGCCGCTGAACTCCGCATTTAGGGTCGTTGACGAGATACTCTCGAATTCTGTCAAGGGCATCACGGAGACGATAACAAAGCCCGGGCTTGTCAACGTCGACTTTGCCGACGTGCGGACAATCATGAAGAACGGCGGGACTGCCATGATAGGGTTTGGCGAGTCGCGCAGGGACACGTCTGCCGAAGAGCGGGCGGTGGAGTCCGTGGAGAAGGCTTTGAGTTCGCCGCTACTTGACACCGACATCAGCAGCGCTAAGGCGGCTTTAATCAACATAACGGGCAGCAAGGACATGACGCTTGAGGAGGCGGAACTGATAGTCAGGGCCGTATCTGAGAGGATAGATGCCGATGCCGAGATAATATGGGGCGCCCACATCGACGAGAGCCTGGACAAGAACGTCATAAAGACGCTGGTAATACTCTCCGGCGTCAAAATACCGGGTTACGAGGAAATGCTAGCCGAACGGGTGGAAGGCCATCCGGAGGAGGAGCAGTACGACGTGACCGGCTTGAAGTACGTGTAAAATGAAGGTCATCGACAAGATAAAAAGGATGTTCAGCGAGACGCGCAGGATACTCATACTCACAAGGAGGCCGAAGAGGTCCGAGTACAACGAGACGATAAAGGTCACGGGCGCAGGAATACTGCTGATGGGGGCACTCGGATTTATAGTTTTGTTCATATCGAGGATTGCATAAAATGGAAACAAGGGTATACAGCGTTAAAGCCACCGCAGGCCAGGAGCGTGTCGTGGCCGAACTATTGTACAAGAAGGCGAAGAAAAAGCGCGAGGCGATAGAGAAGGAAGGCGGGATGGTTGCGAGCGTCCTGTACTCGACCGGCCTAAAGGGTTACGTGCTAGTCGAGGCTGACGGCCCAGGAACGGTCGAAGACCTTGCGCGCGACATACCCAAGACCCGCGGGCTTCTTTTGACTGAGAAGGGCAACATCGAATCCGCAGGCGTCATAACCATCGAAGAGGTGGAGAAGATTATCAAGCCAATCTCTATAGTGACCAAGGTAAGCAGGGGCGACCTTATAGAGCTCATATCAGGGCCTTTCAAGGGCGAGCGAGCCCGTGTGGCGAAGGTTGACGAGAGCAGGAACCAGATAACGGTCGAGCTCATAGAAGCAGCGGTCCCGATTCCCGTGGTCGTCAGCGGGGAGGACATTAAGACGCTGGAAAAACAATCAGACGAGGACAAGGATTAAGATGGCTCAAGAATCGGTTGAATTCCTGGTTGAGGGAGGAGCAGCAACAGCCGGCCCGCCTATAGGGCCTTCGCTTTCCCCGCTCGGCGTGAATGCCGGCCAGGTTGTGAAGGAGATTAACGAAAAGACAGCTGGGTTTAGGGGCATGAAAGTGCCGGTCAAGGTTTTGGTCGACCCTGCGACGAAGAAGTTCGAGATTTCGGTCGGCATGCCGCCGACGACTGCGCTCATCAAGAAGGAGCTTGGCATCGAGAAGGGCGCGAAAGACCGAAATCCTGTAGCGGACATTTCGATGGAAAGGCTTGTAGGCATCGCGAAGATGAAGAAGGATGCAATGCTTTCCAAGAACCTGAAGAACGCCGTCAAGGAGGCGGCAGGCGCATGCCAGAGCCTGGGCGTCAACATAGACGGCAAGAGGCCGAAGGACGCCATAAAGGACATCGACGCCGGAAAGTACGACAAGGCGATTTCAGAATAGCATTTTTAAGCATTAACGTGCTATAATCTAAAACCCGTTTACTACAACACCTGAGGGCGAACGCCTTCGGGGTAAGGCGCTGAACGCCTGTGTAGGAGGGCCAAATAATGGAAAAGGATTCTTTAAAGCAGAAGGTAGAAGAGGCGTTGGTGCAGTCCTCGCAGAAGAAGTTCACCCAGAGCGTTGAGATGATTTTCAACTTCAAGGGCTTGAACATGGAGCAGCCCGAGAACAAGCTTAATCTTAGCATTACGCTCCCGAAGGGCAGGGGCAAGGACGTTGAAATCGGCGTGTTCGCCGACGGCGACATGATGCTGCAGGCCAAGAAGCTTTCAAAGCACGTCCTAAGCAAGGCCGAGTTTGAATCTTATGCGAAGAGCAAGAGGAGGATGCGCGTTTACGCCTCGTCTTGTTACGGTTTTATCGCTCAGGCTGAGTTGATGGCGAATGTCGGTAAGAGCTGGGGTGCGACTCTCGCTCCCCGCGGTAAGATGCCGATGCCGGTCCCTGGGAACGCCGAGCTTGAGCCGGTTATTAAGAGGGTCAAGAACAGCATCAGGATTAAGTCGAAGAAACTGCCCACAGTCCAGGCGCCCATCGGCACCGCAGGCATGAGTGCGGATGACCTTGCGGACAATGGAATGGCGGTATACGACAACATAGTCAAGAAAATCGCGAAAGAGGGCATTTCCTCGGTTTACGTCAAGACAACCATGGGCAAGCCTGTGAGGATAGAGTAATATGGTCGCGACTTGGAAGAAAAAGACGGTTGACGCGCTTGCAAAGGACATTGCAGCGGCAAATACCACCGCAGTGGTAAGGGTGAGCAACATACCGTCCAGCCAGTTCCAGCAGATTAGGAAGAAGCTGAAGGACGAGATAAAGCTTCGGGTCGTCAAGAACAGCATCATAAAGCTAGCGCTCGAGAAGGCGAAGCTGAACGACCTTGCCAAGCACGTCGACAACCAGAGCGCAATAATCACGACAAACCT
>JAQTQS010000018.1 GCA_028712125.1 Candidatus Altarchaeota archaeon | reverse complement strand
TCCAGTATATATCGCCCGAAATCCCATTGTCCAAGGGGAGTATTAGTTTGAGTGTGCCGTTAGGGTAGTATACAAGCGAGTTCACGCTGGACGGCGACGGGATGTCTACTATCATTGAAATGTTTATCCGGCTGCCGTTATAAGGGAGGTTAGGCGTTACTTCGCACGCATAGGGGAGGGTGGTTGTGAATATCAGGCTGCTGGAGGGGGAGCTTGAGCTGCTCGATGAGCTGCTGGAACTGCTGCTTGACGAGCTGCTGCTTTGAATGCTGCTGGTTAGGTTCTTAAATGAGATGTCGTCGATGCTGATGTATGAGGTTGAGCTTATCACGTTGCTGATGAACCGTAATCCGGCCAAAGGAGTATATTCTGTCACGTTATAGCATTGTTCAGTCCAGTCGGGCCAGTATTCTGCCCAGTAATTATCAACGTTGTTCCAGTTTGTAGTGCCTCTTTGCGATGCCATTTGTACCTGCACGTGTAGCTCGTCCGGGTTTTCAACGTATCCCTTGACCCACAGGCATAGCTCTTCGGTGGTGAGATTTTGGATTAGCTGGTGGAATTCCCATAATAAACCCGGACTGCCGGATAACATGTTGTTAATATAGTAGTTTCCACTGTGCGGCAGACCGGAAGAAACCCAAGGGGTTACATATCCGCCGTCGGTACTCCAGTTACTCATGTCCCCTGTTTCAAAGCCGCCGTTCAGGAGGTCTGGCGGGAGGAGTGTGGTAGTCGCGATGAGGCTGCTGGACGAGGAGCTTGAACTGGAGGATATCGAGCTTGAGGAGCTGCCTTCAGACGACCCAACTTGCAGAAGCCGTTCTCCGGTAATGTTTGTTCTTACATTCCTGTCTTCGACGAAAGCGGCATAGGTGTAGTTCCCTACCGTTAGGTTGCCTTTGCGAATCATGAGGCCCCATGCGGTTGGGTCGTATTTCTGCAGGTTTGACTCGTACTGCCAGAGTATCTCATCGTCGGAGAGGCTTCGGTTCCAGATGCGGACTTCGTCTATTGAGCCGTTGAAGTAATAGCCGGGGGGATTGTAGGTGTAGGTTGCGCCTATAGCCAAGGAGTCGTTATTCTTATCAGTTAAAGGCCCAGAGCCGGACACATTAAGGATTCCGTTGATGTAAATCTTTTTCATGCCGCTGGCATTCAATGTCGCGACAATGAAGTACCATTGGTTCTCAGAGAGAATCGTAGACGCTGTGCTCAGCCCGCTCCAATTGGAAGTAAAGGATATCCCGGCGTATGGAGAAACCGAAGTAAACTGAAGGGAGGGGCCGCTGGAACTGCTCTTTTGGATCTTGCTCACGATGCCTCCATAGGGGGTGAATTTGCTCACGTTAATCCATGCGGAGATGGTGAACTCGCGGGTGACGTTCATTATCGTGCTTGTTATGTTGATGTAGCTAGAACCGTTGAAGTGAAAGCCGCCACCGTGCCTTCCGGCGGAAGTCCAAGATGCCGCCCCCTTAGCGTTGCCGTTGCTGCCGTAGCGGCTGGCGTCTGCTATGAACGTCGCGTTCTCGCCCAGGGAGGAAGCATTGTTGAAGTTCATCATGAGGAGGAGAGTGTCGTCGTAGAGCGTGTAATTCGTATTGTTCCAAGTCCAGACCAGCCTGCTCAGGTTGATAGTCCTTATTGACGCGTTGAAGTAGACCGCATTAGATGTTATTGTTGTCGCGTTGGGCGGCGTGGGCGGCTCGAACTCCAGATAGAGCCCGTTGCTAATTGTAATGTTTTCAGAATAGCCGGCGGAGCAGTTGTACTGGCTGTCGCAGGCTTCTACGCGTATTAGGTATTTCCCATCAGGCGCCATGGAGGAATTCCATATGTACGAAAGCAGGCTGGTGGTTTTGGCGATGCCTATCGCCGGCGTCTCGTTTACATGGGTCAGGTTTATGCTGTAGGAGATTATTGCCATGCCAGTGGGTGATATTGCTGCGGTGTAATTTATGGTGATGTTCCCGGAGTAGACTCCGGCTTGAGGGGAGTAGACGCTTGGGGCAGTCGGCGGCAGGTACGCCAGGGTTATATTGCTGCAGGTCACGTTCGAGCAGTTGCGGTTTCCAGCAAGGTCGCTTGCGCACGCGTAATGGCAGAACCTTTCAGAGCCGTTGTACTGGTGGATGCGCATGTCGGGCGTGCTTAACAGGTTGGACCATGAGGCCCCGGCGTTGTTCGAGAGCCAGGTAGTGGTCGAGCGTGCGTAGGCATTGGCATAGGAAACGTTCCAGCCGTCCATGCCCCACGCCCTGAGGAGGAATGCGGAAGTGTTTGATACCTGGACGCCGCCTATGGCCCTGCTTGAGGCGTTGAACGCGAACGGTATAACATACTGTTGCGAACCCTGCGGCGAGGTGTAGTTCATGCCGCCGGCGGAGAGCGCATAGAAACTGGTGCAGTTTACGCCTGCCGCCGGGTTTCCGGCAGAGTATGACGAATTGCAGTAGTAGATTCTCAGCGTCTCGGACCGGGTTCTGTTGGGCGAAGCGGCCAGCAGGATTATCGCGTATGGCTTTATCGCCGAGAGTTCATAGAACTTTGTCTGCAGGTATTCCCTGCTGTTGGCCATGTAGTATTTACCGTGCTCGGCGTCTTCGGCAGTCTCTTTTTCAAGAGAATAGAGTCCCGGATAGACTTCGTCTTCGAGCAGCGTGAAGTTCCATGCAAAGCTCTGGTTTATGCTAGTGTTGCCTTCCATGAAGCCTCTTGTTGGCGTGCCGTTTACGATGAAGAACGGGTCGGAGGGGGATGAGTTGGTGGTATGGTATATCCGAACCGATGATTCGTTGATTCCGGCGGCGTCGGTGATGTTGTAGACGAGGCTCAGGTTTCTCCCGAGCAGGTTGAGCGTGTCAAGGTCGGAAGGCTGCTGCGACCGGAATCGTATCACGGGAGGCGTCGCATCGTAGCCTATAACCCGCAATTCCGTCTCATTCATACCGTTCCCGCTGTAAGCCATGCCCTTGAAGCCGTAAAACCCGTCGGAGAGGTCGGTCTCGTTCGCAAAGAACTCCCAGCGGGTGTTGTTGATTTTCCGCAGGTTGGAGAGGTACAGCTGGCGTATCTCGCTCTCATTAAGGGAGCGATTATATATGCGGACTTCGTCTATCGCGCCTTCCCAGTACTCCTTAAAAGGTATGGCGATGCTGTTAAAGCCTACGTAGACATCGTTATCGGGCATACCGACGGTGGGGGACATGGTTCTGCTGTTCTCCAGATTGCCGTCAACATAGATGTTAATGCTATTTTCGGAAAGGGTTCCGGCCACATGATGCCAGCTGCCGTCGTCTATTGAAGTGACGCTTGAGCCTGACAAATGCCCTTCGCCTCCGATACCTACGAAAAAGTCTGCTTTATGCGGCGCTGAACCACCGGCCTCAAGAAGGAATCCCGCCATTTCGGACACAATGCCCTTGTTTGAAGTGAGCGTCCCGGCCCCTCCGTCCCACCTCACCCATACGGAAACGGTCATCTCTTTTGCAAACTCTAATGATTCGACGGTGCTGCAGTTTATGAAGTCGTTTGAGGAGAACTTGTAGGCTCCTTCGTGCCTCCCTTCTGAATCCCAGACCGGCCCCACTATCGTCCCGTTGTTGCCGTACATGCTCGCGTCGACAGTGAGCGTGTCCGTTTCTCCGAGCGCTGTCATGTTGTCGAGATTGAGAATCAGAAGGAGGTTCTTGTCGAATAGCGTATAGTTTGTGTAATTCCACTGCCATATGAATTCAGTAAGGTTGTCTACAGTCAAATTGATACTGACAGGCATACCATTGCTGTTTATGGTCGAGCCGTTGGGCGGCGTTGGCGACGCGAATGCGATAGCCGGGTATGCGGCTAAAGTATTTGAAGGCATCAGAAGGAGGCAAAGAGAGCATGCGAGCGATAGAACCAGGACGCGGCAGTGGAGTGGGTTCATGTCTTTTTAATAGTATATTAAAACAGTATTGTATGTGAATCGAGTATATTAATATTTTCTGTTTTACATCACGCGATATTTCCTTGCAGTAGACGCTATTTTACCCGCCAACCCCAATATTATGATATGGAGGAGGTGGTGGTCGAACGCGACGGCGGCTCGACTGTAATGAAGTCCGGGACGAGCGGAGACGTCTACTCGGTGTCGGTCGACGACAGCTTGTACACCAAGCGCGTTTGGGACTACTTCAACATCGGGCCGGCGATTGCCCGCCAAACTGAGGAGATGCTGATACTGGGCCTTGGCGGCGGAACGGTAGTTCGCCAGTTTCTTAAGATTTTTCAGGGCAAGCTGGACGTTGTCGAATTGAATCCTAACGTGGTCCGGCTTGCCGCCGAGCATTTTGGCGTCCGGGAAGGCGGAAGGCTCAGGATTATCGTCTCAGACGCCATGGACTACATGGAAAAAGTAGGAAAGAATTATGACGTCATCGTTGTCGACGTGTTCGAGGGGGACGCCATACCGGAAAAGTTCACCACGCTATATTTCATGCAGCTCGTACGAAAACGCCTCAATGAAGGCGGTGTGATGGTCTTCAACACGATAGTCACCGGCAGACTGGTGCTGGCATCGGACATGGTTTTTACGAACGCCAGAGAGGTCTTCCCCCAAGTTTTCACACTGGACGAGGAGGGAAATCGCATAGCTGTATGTTTGAATTTTTGGGCAGACTATGATTACGCAGCAAAGAAGGTTTTATCTTTCAAAAATCCGCTCTTTGAGGATGTCAAGCAGCGGATTCTATCGCGCATCAGGAGGGATGAACAACCGCAGGGGCAATGAGCGCCATAATCAGGGGGATATAGCGTCAGAGAGGATAAATCGCCTTATGGCGATGGCCCAGAGGCATGCATCCATGGGCGACCTTTCGCAGGCAGACTATATGGTGAGCTTGGCGCGCAGGATTAGCATGAAGGCCAAATCGCCAATTCCCAAGGAATTGAAGAACAATTTTTGTAGGCATTGCTATCGTTATATGCAGCCGGGAAGGACGTCTAGGACCGTCATTAACTCGAAGGAGGGGAGGGTGGAGACGATTTGCCTTAAATGCGGCGGAAGGAGATTTTATAGGATAGAGAAAAGCAGGCTGGTAACTGCTATTGCGCCGCGTAATGACGCTCTTAGGGTAACAAAAAAGACAGGATAGTATTGTTTTTATTGCTTTATGACAATACTAAAAAAAAATTTTTCAAAATTGCGCAATATTTTACAAAAAAGTTCGTTCATTTTTATTTGGAAATATTTAAGGTATAGTTAGTACGAGGGGTGGCAGGTGAACTTAGAACAGACCATATCAGACAAAGTCTTCTTGCAATCCGTCCTCGACGGCATTGAAGAGAGCATAGTCGTGCTGGACAAGGATTACCGGATAGTCTGCCACAACAAGGCCTTCGAAAGCTCGCTTGAACGCCCGAAAAAGAAGATAACCGGGGAATACTGCTACTCAGTCATACACGACAACCCGGTAAGGTGCACGCCGTGCATCGTACGCGAGACGTTTCGGACAGGCCAGTTTTTCGAGTCAAGCCATTCACACGACCTTGGAAACGGGAAAAAGAGTTACCATGAAACCACATCCTACCCACTCAAGGAGGGCAACGAAGTCAAATACGCCATCTACATGTTCAAGGACATAACCGAACGGGCCGCGATAGAGAACGAGGTCCGCGAGCTGAACAAGTTCAAGAACAAGATACTGGACAACGCAGGAGTCGCAATCAACATACTGGACAAGGACGGCCGCATAATAAGCCTAAACAAGGGCTCCGAGGAGCTGTTCGGCTACCTGGGGGACGAGATGAAGGGCGAGTTCCACGCAGTCTTCTACAGGAAAAAAGACGGCGAACTATTATCGAAAACTATGCAGGAGGCGCTGGCAAAGGGGAAGTTCGACGGCGAAGTAGAATTAGTAAAGAAAAACAAGACGGAATTCTGGGCGCACCTAACGCTGACGGCACTCGACGACGACCGGGGAAAGCCTATTGCGTTCATAGAAATCGTGCACGACCTCACCCAGCTTAAGAAAGCAGAAAGGGTTATAAAACAGCAGCTTGAAAAGCTTAAGAAGCTGGACGAGATGAAGGAGGAGTACTTCTACTCCACGTCGCACGAATTCAAGACGCCGCTTACGACCATCGTCGGCCTGACCAAGATGCTGCTTGACGGCAAGCTCGGCAAGCTCGACGAAAAGCAGCTGGAGGCGCTGAACCTTGTATACTGCGATTCAAAGCGGCTGAGGGGGGCGGTACAGAAGGTGCTGGACATCGCAAAGATAGACTCAGACAAGATGGTTTACCATATGGAGCAATTAGACATCAGCCCGATTGTGGACAGCGTCCTTGACACGGTCAAGGTGCTCGTCGCAGGCAAGGAGCTGATGGTCTCAAAAAAGATTGAAAACGGCCTGCCGCAAGTGTTGGCGGACAGGGAGAGGCTGATGATGGTTGTTGAAAACCTGGTCAGCAACTCGATAAAATTCACGCCCAAGGGAGGCAGCATTGAAGTCAGGGCCTCAAAGGACGGCGATAACGTGCTCGTCGAAGTCCATGACACCGGAGTCGGCATACCGAAGGGCGACGAGGAGAAAATCTTCGAGAAGTACTACCAGGTAAAGAACGGCAGGGGCGACAACGCCGGCGGCTCGGGCCTCGGCCTGGTCATCTGCAAGAACATCGTCGAGGCATTCGGCGGCAGGGTCTGGGTCGAGAGCAAGCTCAACGAGGGGAGCAAATTCAAGTTCACACTGCCCACTAAAAGCCAAAACAAGGCTAGGGCGGAGAACAGGAAACAAGGAGGAGCAACATGAACGAAACGAAGAAGGTTTTAGTTGTAGACGACGAAGTCTCTCTGGCAAAGACCGTGAAATTCATCCTAGACGCGGAGGGATTCGAGACACAAACGGTGTTCAGCGGCGAAGACTGCCTCAAGAGGATAGAGGAGGAGAAGTTCGACCTGATACTTTTGGATATCATGATGCCGAAGATGACAGGCTGGCAGGTCTTTGAGGAAATCCAGAAGAAACATCCCGAGATAAAGGTGGCATTCCTGACGGTGATAAAGTACTCCAACGCGGTCAGGGGGAAACTGGAAAAGGAAGGCCTCGCTGCGTGCATATCCAAGCCGTTCGAGAACGATGACCTTGTAAACCGCGTGAAAAACATCACTTCTACGCAGTGATAAACCGCGCAAATTCCAAATGCTAGTAAAGGACGTCTTGGCAACGGATGCGGCAAGCGTGGACATTAAAAAGGACGTCCTCGACGTCCTCATAACCATGCTCGGAGGCAGGGAGAGGGTGGTAGCCGTTCTCGACAACCAGAGATTTGCCGGCACCGTCAGCATCACCAGCTATGCAAAAATACTGCGCGACTTAAAGGACAGGAAGCCAGAGTCTATAAACATCAGGGAGATAATGGACGAAAGGCCGTGGACGGTCATGCCCAACACCAACGTCACGCAGGTAATGGACAAGCTCTGCGAGAAGGGAGTCTACGGCGTCCCGGTAATGTCTGGACACGAGTACTTGGGAATGGTAAGGCGTAAAGACGTGCTGAAAAAATACACGCACCTCCTCAAGGGCAAATTCCGGGTGCAGGATGCCATGTCATATCACGTCGACACCAACAGCGTACACGACACGGTGGAATACCTGACAAAAAAAATACTGATGGGTTATGAAAGGAGGGTCGTGGTCATGGACGACGACAACATAAAAGGCACGATAGACATACTCGACCTCGCAAACATTCTCCTCGCCGAAGGAACCGACCTTTCCAACATGTCCGTGGAGGAAATCCTCGTGCCCAACGCCGTAACAGTCAGCAAATGCGACGACATCACACAAGCCGGCCAGATAATGATGGAGTGGAAGATATGGGGAGTCCCGGTAGTCGACAAGAAACTGATAGGAATCGCAAGGGACAAGGACCTGATACAAAGGCTAAGGTCGGTAATGTAAAGAGCAGGGAAAAGACGGAAAAGGCGCTAAATTAAAGTTCTGAAATTAACCTCTTTATCTTTTGTTCAATGTCGTCTCTGACTTTCCTGTAGGCTTCGATGGGTTTTCCCGCAGGGTCTTCCAGCTCCCAGTCGAACGTCTTCTCTGGCGGAGCGGCCGGGCAGCTCTTGATGCACCCCATGGTATATATCTTGTGGGCGTTTTCAACCATGTCCAATGTGAGCATTTTCGGCTTCTGACGCGATATGTCAATGCCTTTTTCTTTCATGACGTCTATGGCGTAGGGTTTAATGGTATCCGTCATTTTAAGCCCGGCGCTCATTCCAAGAAATCCGGGATTCTTGTTGTAGAAATTGAAGAACGCCTCCGCCATCTGGCTCCTCGCCGAATTCTCACTGCAGACGAAGAGGACGTATTTGACCATGGTATCTCATTGGATTACAGAAAAATCAATGTGTAGTACGCCCCAACAAGGATGAATATTACTGCGGCGGCCTTTCTCACCCACTTTTCGACGGCCTGCACCCTGTTCATTATTACGCCAAGTTTGCTTATGCTTTTGGCAAGCAATAAGGAAGTGAGTATGACCGGCAAGCCTGTTGCGAAGGCGAATACGGAAGGTATCACAAAACCGTCCTTGAGTTTCAGGGCGAGCGGTATGAGCATCCCGAAGTATAGGACGCCGCTGAACGGGCAGAAGGCGAGCGCGAAAACAACCCCAAGGAGGAAGCTGCCTAAATAGCCCTTATCGGCCAATGCCTCCTTGAGGCAGCCCAGCCGGTTTCCCGCGCCAAGGAAGTCCAATTTGACAACCTCCAGCATAACCAGTCCGACTGCTAGTAGGAGTGGTCCGAGGAGCTGTTCCCCGTATGATTGGACGAATGACGCTATCTCCCGCGTGTTTATTCCGATGTACACAATCAGGCTTGCAAGACCGGCATAGGTGAACGCCCTGCCCAGCGTGTAGAGAAACCCGACCAATAGTGTATGTCGGCTGTTTTCCATCCTGCGTGAGATGTAGGCCACGGCCGTTATGTTTGTCGCGAGGGGGCAGGGGCTTATCGCAGTCATCAACCCGATGAAGAACGCCGCGACAAGGGGCATGCTGCTTGAGCCCATCGACTCCATAAATGCCATAATGTCCATTAGCTCAAATCCCCGGAAAGCCGCCTCTCCAAGATGGGCGTAAGGTAGGCCACGTACTCCAGCTGGCTGCTTAGCTTATACCAGACATTCGTGTTCTCCTCCTTGTAGAACACCCCGTTGACGTACGTCCCGATGTAGAGCGAAGAGCCGGTCGCGCCGTACCTGTCCACAATCTCCCTGTTCTCAGGAAGCTCTATGTTGATATGGCCTGACTTCAGCCGTCCTGACTCTATTTCTTCGGCGAATGAGGCATTCAGCGTCTCGTCCAAAAACCTTCCAATGGCTATGCAGGAGGAGCACTGGCGGGTCATGTGGAAGTGATAGACTTCGACACGGACGTCGCTTGCCCCCGTTGGCAGGAGGAGAGTGGTTGGCGGCAGGATTGTCGTTGCGGACGTTTCGCCGCCGTCGGGAAACATTAATGCCGCAACAACAAAAAAGCCGGCTATGGCCAAACCGATTATGAGGAACAGTTTTTTCTTGCTAAACTGTTCTTTATCGCTGCCGTTCATCGCTTTTGCGCCTTCACCTTTATGCTTTCTATGGGAAGGCCGCCGTATTGCCTGTCGCTTATCTCGCCGTCCTCCGACGTCACCGTCACTTTAAATCCGGCGTCCTCCATCATCTTCAGATAGTCATTTCTTAGCACGGCTCCGCTCACGCAGCTTACGAGGAGAGTATAATCGTTTTTCTGTTCCTTGGTCAGATTTTTCAACAGCACTATGTCTGAGACCAGCAACTTTCCGCCGGGTTTAAGCACCCTGTAGGCTTCTTTGAACACCCTCGGCTTGTCCGGCGCGAGGTTTATCACGCAATTGCTGATTATGAAGTCAACCGAACCGTCTTCCACCGGCAAGTCCTCTATGTCCCCCAGCCTGAACTCAACGTTTTTGTACCCGTATTTTATGGCGTTTTCGCTGGCTTTCTTGACCATCTGCTCGGTCATGTCAACGCCGATTACCCTGCCGGTCTTTCCGACCTTTTTGGCGGCCAGAAAGCAGTCAAAGCCCGCCCCGGAGCCCAAATCCAGCACAGTCGCCCCTTTCTTTATCTCAGCGATTGCCGTCGGGTTTCCGCACCCAAGGCCAAGATTGGCATCGGGGGCAGTTTGAGCTTCATCATGCGAATAGCCTATTGACCTTGCTATTTCCTCATTGGTTGTCAGGTTGCAGTTGCAACTGCTGCAGCATCCTCCGGTCTCGGCTATTTTCCCGTAACCTTCCTTGACGATTTTCTTAACGTCTTCTTTCTTCATTTTAGGCCTTTATCACTTGATTTTTTCAGCGGCTTTAATGAGCCCTCTGACTGATTCGTCCGCGATGCGGTAGTATACGCTCAATCCATCCTTGCGTGACTTCAAAAGCCCAGCTTCATGTAGAACTTTGAGGTGGGCCGAGGTAGTGGGCTGGCTCTTCCCGGTCGCGGGTATTATCTCGCACACGCATTTCTCGCACTTTGCCAGCATCTTCACTATCATCAGCCTCGTCGGGTCGCCCAGCGCCTTGAACACCTTGACCTGCCGCTCTACAGACTCCATCTTTTCCTCGCATACAACGCCACATCCACAAGGCTAATCATCACCGGCACCTCGATAAGCGGGCCGATGACCGCCGCGAAGGCCTGCCCCGAGTTTATCCCGAAGACAGCTATGGCCACGGCTATGGCCAGCTCGAAGTTGTTGCTGGCGGCGGTGAATGACAGCGTTGTGGCCTTTTCGTAGCCGACTTTGAGCATGATGCCCATTACGAATGAGACCGTGAACATTATTATGAAGTATATCACCAGCGGTATTGCTATCCTGACGACGTCCAGTGGTATCTTTATGATGTACTCCCCCTTGAGGGAGAACATGACTACTATGGTGAACAATAATGCGATTATCGTTATAGGGCTTATCTTGGGTATGAATTTTTGGTAGTACCAGTCTTTGCCTTTCAGCCTGGTGAGCACGAGCCATGACGTGAATCCGCCTATGAATGGTATTCCCAAGTATATGAAAACGCTTTCCGCAATCTGCCATATTGAGATGTTGACTGCAAGGCCTGAAAGCCCGACATGCGTGGGCAGGACGGTTATGAAAAACCACGCGTATGCCGAGTAGAGGAAGACTTGGAATAATGAGTTGAAGGCCACCAAGGTGGCGGCGTATTCGGTGTTGCCTTCGGCAAGCTCGTTCCAGACGATGACCATCGCGATACAGCGGGCAAGCCCTATTAGTATCAACCCCACCATATACTCCGGATAATCCCTCAAAAAGACTACTGCGAGGGTAAACATCAACAGGGGTCCGATTATCCAGTTCTGAGCCAGAGACAGCCCAAGGACTTTGTAGTCCTTGAAAACTTTCCCGATTTTATCGTAGCGGACCTTTGCAAGCGGCGGATACATCATTAGGATTAGGCCTACTGCGATTGGTATTGAGGTAGTCCCGACGGAAAGGCCGGTTATTAAATTCGTCACAAACGGCGCGAGATAGCCTATCAAGACCCCTAATGCTATCGCCAGCACAATCCATACCGTCAAATGCCTGTCTATGAAAGACAATCTGTGCCGTATCTCGCCGCTCATTCCGCATGCCCCCAATCAGGGTTATGATTGAAACATTCCATAGATTAGCCCGGATATTGTTGTGAATACGACAATTAATAATACGTAGGCGAGCGTCCTTTTATTGCCTATGAGTTTTCTCACGACGAGGACGCTTGCCAGGGATATCACCGGGTCGGCCAAAAGATAGGCAAGGAGGGGCCCCTTGGCCATGCCTAACGAGAGGAACATCTTTGCCATCGGGACCTCGACGAGAGTCGGGAAGTACATGAAGACGCCGAACAGGACGGCCATGAGGTTGGCAGGTATAGTGTTGCTTCCCAAATGCGTTGCCAGGAAGTTTTCAGGAAGCGCTGCCGAAAGGACTCCTGCGATGAATATCCCGGCTAGGAGCAGCGGAAAAATCTTCTTTGTGAAAATCCACGTTTCAGAAAGCCAGGCAGCCATCTCATCCCTTGTGAAATACAATTTTCCGAGCAATGCGAGTATGACAATCAAGAAACCAATTGCCACATATCTCAATACCCCTCCCACCCTTGTTCCAACGATAAGGACGGATATTAAAACGGTAAAGAAGAGGGTAAGCCGATGCCTCCGGAGTAAAGTTAAGTTTTTATTTCCCTGCTCCTCGCCACTGCCGACTGCCGAGACCGCGTTACGCTCGTCCCCATCATCCTCTCCAAAGAATTTTGAGATAATCAGCCCTATTGCAATTGCGAAGATTACTGAAAGAAGTATGCGAGCAAATGCAAAATCCCAGCCTAGGACGCTGCCGGTGAAGGTAATCGCCAGTATGTTGGTGGCCGGGGCCGTGTAAAGGAAGGCCAATGCGGGGCCGATTCCAGCCCCTTTCTTTTTAATTCCGGCAAACAGCGGCAAAACCGTGCATGAGCACACGGCTAGAAGCAGCCCGCCTATGACTGCCAGGGGGTATGCCTTGTATTTAGGCACGTTTTGCCCCAGGTATCTGACGATTTTTTCCTTTGGCAGCAGCGCCGACATCGCGCCTGCGATAAAAAAAGCGGGAACCAGGCAAGTGAGAACATGGGCTGACGCATATTCGACAACCGCATCAAATCCCGCGAATAACAGCCCGGTAAAGTCCATCATACCCCTAATCAGCAAATCCAGCCCTTAATCTCGTCCACGGTGGCAATCTTGCCGCAGCATTTCACCTTGCCGTCCAAAACCAACGCGGGAGTCATCATAACGCCGTAGGAGACAATCTTGTCCACATCCTTGACCTTGACGATTTCGGCCTTAATCCCGGACTCCTCGACAGCCTTCCTGGCGTTCTCCTCCAGCTTCAGGCACTTCGGGCACCCCATGCCCAGAATCTCGATCTTCATGGAGTAATATTAGTATATTTGGATATATAAATATATTCAGAAAAAAATCATAGGGCCCGGGTTTTATATCCTGTCGAAGAAGGACCATCGGGATTAAGACCAGCCCATGAAACGGTATTTTATATCCGGCTTGGACACCGCGTTAAAAGCGGCCCTAAGCCCGCTTAGTTCTTTTAATAATAGATGCAATATATATTTAAAATTAGATGCGAATTATGTTATACAAGGGCCAAGATGGACTCGTCAAAACTTATATTCCCGGTGATTTGCGTTATTCTTGCATCAGGATGCCTTTGCTGTAACAGCAACTACGTCTCCAACGACGAAATGCTCTCGTACTGCAACCAGATTACAGACCTTGAGACCAAGCAGACGTGCATCGGAATGGCCTCGGAGGACTCGTCCCCATGCGTCCAGCTGCAAACCCAGGCGAGCAGGGACTTCTGCCTGCGCTGGACGGCGAGAGCAAGCCGGGACGGAAAAATGTGCGCAAGCATATCCGACGAAAACCAGAGGAACCAATGCTACTACGCCATGGCCACCCTGACCAAAGACTCAAACCACTGCTATGAAATCACGAACCAAGAATCAGCCCAGCTATGCATCGCACAAACGGATAAAGACCCCTCGATATGCGACTCATACGGATGGTCAAGCCCCGACATAAAACTAAGGTGCGCCGGAGTCACCAAGGAAGACAGCACCTACTGTGACAGGATAACGTCAGACGGCTGGAAAAACGACTGCAACTACTACATAGCCATAAAAACAGGAGCAACCGGCCCGTGCACGTACTACTCCAAGGAGAACATCCCATGGTGCTACGGCATCGTCGGGCACAGCACCAGCTCCGCAGACGTCTGCAAGGGCCTCTCTGAGGACGACAGCAGGTACTGCAGGGCGATGGCGAACGGAAACCCGGCAGAATGCTCCCAGATAGCAAACACGCAGACAAGAGGCTACTGCTACAGAAACGCCATAGGCATCGCCAAAGGAGCATACGACGAATAGGAGGGCGCGCATTCAGGATTTCTTAAACTTCCTCGCCAGTCTTTTCAGTATGAGCGCCAAGAACACAATCATCACGACCGCCATCGCGCCTGCCGCTAAAAAGAACAGGATTATCAGCACCCCAGCCGCCGCCCACATCCATGATGCGCCGCCCTTCTGCGGCAGCGTTCCCTTCGGCACGGGCGGTTTCCCAGGTATCGGCCCCGTTATCCGGAAGTCGTGGCCGATGTAGTATCCTTTTTCCACGGCTTGCGCGTACTCCTGATTGAATTTATCTGAGGATATCGCAAGGGGCATTTGGGCCTCCACGCCCTCGGCCTGCACTATAACCACTGCGCCGTACCCCGCCGGCGGCATATCCAGGTATATCCGCCCATCCTGGTTTTCAGTGCGGAACGCGTAATTCAGGTGCAACCTTTCGGGGAATATTACTGCAACCGCATAGTACGGCGCGTCATTGTCAACGGCCACGAATTGGCCCAAAACCTCCTGCGTCGTCTTTCTCCAGCCTTGCTGGTAGTTTTTCGCAGAACCTATGGCCATCCCGGCCTCGTACTTAGGCTCTTCGCTGGAGTAGTCGACATAGTATTCGCCCTCGTCGAACTGCCCGTTCTTGTTTTTGTCGAGATAAGGCTCGAAATCATCGTGCTGGCCGTTGCCGGGCCTGTTGTCGGCGAAGAAGCCGTGTTTGGCGAACACTTCGTCAATCTTCTCCTTGTCTCCTGAAAACCTGTCTTTCAGCGCATTATGCACTTCAGTGAAGTCGCCTCTGTATTCCCGCAGGACTTTCCAGACTTCGCCGGCATCAAGGTCAACATTGTCGTCATCCAGCTTTACGGTCTTAAAGTAGTCTATGTCGTATTCCGGTATGACTATCGTCTCCTCTCCGGGATACTCTCTTTTGGTGTATTCGTTGAATTCTTGAGTCTCCTTCTTCCATTGGAGGTAGTTCGCGTACATTTGCTCGGGAGTTAGTTTTTTGTATGTTTCCTCGTTGTCCACAAGGTCCCATAGGACTCCGGCAATCGCATACTCCTCCATCCTGCCCTGCCTGTCCCATGCAGTGTAATCGGTTTCAATATCAGTAATCGGGGAATTCCCGGCCTCGATGAGAAGGTCCCTGAAGCTCATCTTGGAGTAGTCTTTCCCTGAGGGAATCGTGTCCCCATACTCTTCCGCCATGGCCTTTGACATGAAGACTGCAAATCCTTCCACATAAGAGTCCGAACTGCCCGGATTTATCAGGCCGCCGTGATTGGACTCCTCAACCCCACCGACGCCTTCCGAGTGAGGCCACTTGCCGTACAAGGTCTGCATGACGTAATGCGAGAACTCGTGGTAGAACATGATCTGCCTGCCCGGCGCATCCTGGAGAGAAGATCTCTCCTGAAACTCTATGACGCTCCCGTCGTCGCCGTTGTAAGCCGCCTTAGGCTTCTCAGGGTCGTTTGGCATGAACAATTTCACGTGCAACGGCAGCTGGAAATCCAGCTTCTCATTCAGGCCGTCAAGATAGAACTCCAGCGCCTCGGTCATGTGGACGTAGGCCGAAACATAGGCCTCGCTGCCGGGGTCGGACTCCTTGAACAGTTCATCCAGCTTCAAATCCTGCTGCTCGACATCATTCTCCACCTTGAAGGAGTGGTAGTAGACAGTGGAGTCCGGATTATCCTGGTGGTGTATCATGAAATAAGTCTTCCCGTCGCGCACATACTCGAGCTTTATCTCGCACCCGAACTCCTCGCCCTTCTTAAGGTCTCCGGTTTCAAACTCATAATTCCCATCGCCGTCAGTCATAACCTCCTTATCGCCGCAGGAAAGCCGGACATACTTTAACGGGCGGCCGAACGCGGTCAATTTGCCCTTCACTTTCACGCGAACGGTATCGTTCGCAGTCTTTACAGCCAGCGTAGTCTGGGCTCCTGCACGGGCGACAGTTGTCGGCGTGGCCGAACTGGAAGGCGGCTTCGCATCCTGCTCGCCGGGACACTTGCTTTCAGGGCTGACGCATGCATACAAGCACCCCGGACAGCTCTCGTAATCCCGCGGCCGCCTGCACTCCTTGCTGAACGCCTTATCCCCGGAGCATCCCACCTCACCGCAAGCATAGCAGACGCAGTAGCCGACATAATTGTAGAACGCATGGGACACGTCACTGCACTTGTCCTGAACGCAGCCGACCCCGGAAAGCCGGTCAAAACGGTAGCCGGGAGCACAATCAGCGATGCCGGCCACGGCATAAAGGCTCATGCAGATTAAAGATCCCAAAGCTACAGCGGAAAGCCTGAAACTTGCCAAAAGAACACCCCGGTACTCTATTAGACCGGGAAGTTAATAAATTTCCTTTCAATCAATGGAAAAGCCAACATAAAGGCCGGTTGTATACTTCAGATTTTGCCATACCTCTCTTTCATGGCTTTTGTTGGGAAGAGTTTTGCGAATGTCCTCTGCTGCCATTTTATTAATTTATCGACGCATTCCGGACAAACGTCTATTGCATGGGAATCATCAATCTCCAGGTGATTGAACTCAGGGTGATACTTGTCGATAGGTTTCTTACACAGGGTGCAATCAATCTCCATTTTGCCGAAGGCGAGTATCCCTCAAAAGATTATTTTTTAATTGTCTCCCACTCTATGGGATGTTTATTTTTAAAATCTTCAACCTCTTTAACTCCTTTATTAACTTTTTTCATTAGCCAATAATCAATGCCCATGAAGATGAGATAACCAATAGTCTTAATTATTGCCGCAATAAACAGACCAAATACTATGAACTCTTTTGAGATTGGTTGCGGTGTATGCCCTCTCTCGGTGGCAATCATAGCCATAACTTCGTCCATTTTGTCGAAGTTTATGTATATAAGCGCTAGGCCGGTAAACTCGCCTATCGCACCTAAAATCAAAAAAAGCATAATCAACGTATATGTCCATTTCGATTTTCTTATCAGCCCGTATAACGCAAAAACTGCCAATACAAGCATTATAACGTTCATCAAATGGTCTAACAACGCTAGGTTCTCGCCTAAGAATTTTACTTCAATCGGTTGCGGGCCATCTATAACATTCAGGCTCAATGAGAGGATAATCACAATAAAGTATAAAATAAGGAACACTCTAAGTCCGGTTATTATCCTTTCCGCAGTAATTACTTTTTTGATATCCATTTTAAAATTGTATTACTGCAGTGGGGTCGAAGACCCCACCTTTGCTTCAGGTGTATGAGGCTGTAGCCTCATGCCGAAGGCGAGACTCGAACTCGCGACCTCCAGATAACTCAGGGTTATCTTGAAAGTTCCAAGCCTTTTGCCTGGTGCCTGTCCCGCCGAAGGCGGGACGCTTTCTTTCTTTTTCGTCAACGTTTTTCTTTCTTTGCAAAGAAAGAAAAAGGTTGCTTATGAGTCTGGCACTCTGCGCTACTGAGCTACTTCGGCTTTTTGTGTATCCGGTTTGTTGTACGCGATGAGGTTATATATGTGGTTTTCTTTATTTTTATATGCGTCTTAGGTTTGCATTGCTTTTGCTGCTTGGCGTGCTGCTGGTGGCATTCGTTTTTTGGTATAGCGGTCCGGAGGAGGTGGTTCGGGCTGTGTTGAGGGTTAGTCCGGTTTATTTTGTTTTGCTTTTGTTTTTGCAGTTGTTTATGATGCTTTTGTGGGCTTTGAAGTGGTGGATTGTGGTCCGGCATCTGGGGGTGTCTTTTCGGAGTATTTTTCTGGTTTCGTCTGCGGGTTATTTGTTCAATAATCTGACGCCGGTTAACATGCTCGGCGGGGAGCCGGTGATGGCTTATCTTCTGCCTAAGGTGGATAAGAACATCAATACCGAGCGTTCGGCGGCTAGTATCGTCGTTAACACTTTTTTTACCCTGTTTCCGGTGCTTGGCCTGGCGCTTCTTGCGGTTGCTCTTGGCTTGGATGATGATGTTTCGCTTCAGATGGGCTTGCCGCTGTTTGCCGGTGCTTTGGTTGTGGGGGGTGTTCTGGTTGTTAGCGTGTTTTTTCTGGTGCGGCTGGATTATTCGCGCTATCTGGTGGCTTGGACTATCGGCTTATTGAAGCGCCTGCCGGTTGGTTTTCTGCGGGCTCATGCGCTTGATGCTGAACGCCGGGTGGACAGCATCATTGAAAATTTCAACGACTCAATGAGGAAGAGCATGGCCGACCGGGGTGTATTGCTTTTGGGCGTGTGCATATCGACGGTCATTTGGGCGATTTATATCCTGCAGACGAAGCTCATATTCGATTTCATGGGGTTTAGCGTGCCGGTTGGGACTGTCGTCAGGGTCAAGATTGCGGCTATTGTCATCGGCTTTTTTTCCATCACTCCTGGCGCGGTCGGGATTTGGGAGGGGGTTAACACGTGGCTGTTCAGCCTTTATGCCATACCGCTTTCTACGGCAACCGCCGCCGTGTTTATTGAGAGGTTTTTCTCTTTCTGGGTTGGCAACGTCATTGGGCTTTTGGCTATTGTGTATATAGGGGCGAGCTATTTGTTGGAGAAGTACGTCTAGGAAAATTTAAATACGGCAAAGTGCTATAATACATACTCGGAAACCTACGAGAACCTTTAAAATCCCGCCTTAGCGTAGCCTTGGCGGCCTTTAACAAAGGCCGGCGAAACGGCGTAAAATAAACAACCAGGACAAAAAACAAGAAAATAACCCGCCTTAGCGTAGTCTGGTTAACGCGTCCGCCTGTAGTTTGGAAATCCCCGGCCTGATGGGAGGCTTGGGACACGGACAAGTAGTCAGCGGAAAATCCCCGGTTCAAATCCAGGAGGCGGGACTTTTTTTATTCATAAGAATACGTGTTTTTTAGGATTGATTTTCAGCGGTTGCCGGCGTTTATTATTTCCGTATTATCCTCTTGGCTATTATTAGCGCAGCCAGTAGTGCCAGCAATCCTGCCAGGGCTGCTATTGCCGCGACTGGTATGCACGCGCATAATGATTCTATGGAGCGTTGGGCCGTCATTTCCCTTGCGAGGCCCGTGGACTTTGTTGACGACGGCCGCAGCCGGCCTGCGTATTTGTAGCCTATTTTTTCGCAGAATATTGAGGCGGCTCTTTCCTGGGAGTAGGTGTAGTTTGAGTTGTGGAGGTCTGTTGGAAGCAGGTATGAGCCTTGGAGCGGGAGTTCTTCATATCCTTTTCCTTCTTTGAGTTCTCCGCATTCGCCGGTGTTGTTGTCGAGGGCGACGGCGGCGTTGGAGCTTCCGTATACCGTAATCCTGTGGGTCGGCGTGAACTCGGCTTTGTATGTCGTGTTCGCAAAGCCGGGAGTCTTTGGCAGGATTTCGGCTTTTTTAATGTATTCGCCGCCGTTGCATACGATTTTCGCGTATTCAGGGTCGTATGGAAGGACAGCGTCCATTATCTGGTATATGTACAGGCTTTGGTTGTAGTCTTCCCAGCCTGCCGGCGGCTCGATTATTGTGAACTCGTCGCCTCCCCAGAACGTGCCGCATTCCTTCAACTCGGAATTGACCATGAACTGCACGGGCATGGGAGCCGCGGACGCGTAAGATGAGAGAAGCACGAGCGTAAATAGGATGCCTGAGATTTCTAAACGGCGGGTAGCAATATTAACCACGATAAACAAACCTTTAAGTAAATCTTGAGCTTTAGCTAATAAAAAACCTATTTTTTCTTAAGCTTCTTCGAGGCTTTATAGGCGAAGAACAAGAACAAAAGTATTATCAGCAACAGCAGGCCGCCCCAGCCGGTGTACTGTATCGCACGGCCGAATATGCCGGGCTGGCATGCCTGGCAGGAGCCGCCGCAGTCCACCCCGGTCTCATTGCAATTCCTGACCTGGTCAACGCAGTGGTCTTCCTGCGAACAGTAGTCCAAGTTCTCTATCAGCATGATTGGCATTGTAGTAGTAGTCTCCTCAGGCAGACAGGCGCTGCAAGGCCCGCCGCAGTCTATACCGGTCTCGCCGCCATCCCGCACTCCGTTACTGCAGGATTCCGCGTTTTCTTCCTCAATCAATGTTGTCGTGGGTTCAGGTTGGCTGGATGTCGGCGCAATTGAAGTCACAACCCGGATAGGCCGAGTCGGAAGTGAACCATCCCCGCCGCCTCCGCCACCGCGGAGGGTAGTAGTTGTAGCCCGGCTGCTTTCAATGCTGCTGCTACTCGATGAGCTGCTTGACGACTCCTGGCTGCTGCTTGAACGCATGCTACTGCTACTTGCCTCGCTGCTTAAATAACTGCTGCTGCTAGAACTAGAAGCACCACTGGAAGTACTAGACTCTAAACTACTACTAGAACTAGTACTAGAAGCACCACTAGAAGTAGACGACTCTAAACTACTGCTACTGCTGCTCGTACTGCTACTAGACGAACTCGACTCTAAACTACTAGTACTAGACGACTCAGCACTACTCGTACTGGACTCTAAACTACTAGTACTAGAAGCACCACTGGAGCTACTGGATTCTAAACTACTGCTAGAACTAGTACTAGAAGCACCACTGGAGGTACTGGATTCTAAACTACTGCTAGAACTAGTACTAGAAGCACCACTGGAGGTACTGGATTCTAAAC
>JAQTQS010000082.1 GCA_028712125.1 Candidatus Altarchaeota archaeon | reverse complement strand
ATAAGGCGAATCCTTAAACGCCCCCCAGCAGGCCGAATGCAATCCTGCGAAACCGCCGACAGCTGTAAGCGACAGCAAAACAGCAGAGTACATCATAACTACTTTCATTTAACGGATAAAACTTGCGGCATGCACAAGACTCGGCAAGCATGATAAAACCCATTTATAATCCATAGCGCAAAGATGTAGAGTGCCAGACTATGAAAGAGGAAGAGCTATTAAACGACGGCAAACGATTCCACGGCCACCTCGGGCCGTACCTGGCGCTCGGCCTAAAGGCGGGCTTGCTTGCGAAGGAACATTTAAAGGCGACGCCGTTCAAGATGAAGGCGAACCTTACGCTAAAACTGGAGAAGCCGGTGTCGTGCTTCATAGACGGCGTGCAGGTCGCATCGGGCTGCACCATGGGCAAGCGGAACATCACGGCCGTTGAAGGGACCGGGATTAGCGCATTGTTCTCGACAGAAGGCGGCTCGCTCAGGATGCGGGTCAAGGACGAAACGCTCGCCTGGATTAATTCACTTCATGTGACAAAAGAGAACGAGGAGGAGATATCCCGGCAGGTAATGCAAAAGCCTTACGGCGAACTGTTTGAATACTAAAAAAAACAACGCCCGCTATTCGCCGAACGTCTTTTTGTACTCGTCAATCTCGCCCCAAGTAATCGAACACCCCGACAGCTTCAATGACGAAAGGACCGCGTCAATCATGTTCCCGCCGCCGGCGCTGACATACTTTGAAAGGATGCCGCGCTCGTAGGCGACGGCCGCAACCTCGGCCGAACGCAGGATGCGCACTTCAGGCAGCATACGGCGCACTTCCGTAACCTTGTCCATGTCAAGCTGGACATGCGCATTGTTCTGCCTTGAAAGAAGCTCCTGCAACTGCCTTGGATTCTCGATGATAAGCCTCGTCGTCCGCTCGTCAACCAGCAATGCTTCGACATCCGAATGCTTCGCAAGCGCCAAAGCCTCGGCCTCACCCCGGTGGATGATGCGCATCGGCTGGCGCTTCACGGAATAAGCGGTGTTAAAGCCCTCCAGAATCCTAGCTGTCAAATCCGGCTCAGGCGTGCGGACTGACAATACGCCGTCGTCCAACAGCTTGTTTATGCGCATGGACCCCAAAGAAAACCGCTTGCTCGTAATCGGGGTCGACACCACCTCGTCATAAACGGCCGGTGGTATCACAACCTTCTTCCCGAGGTCGTTCAAGACAAGTGACAGGCAGCTCATCGAGAGCGAAATAATGGCGCTGGAGTCCGCGGAAATCATTTTTATATTCCTTACCTGTTATATATTTACCCAATTATGCTATAATACTCTTTCCGAAACACTAAAATGGCACTGAAAACCCACATCGAAAACATGGTATCCGCAATAACACTGAACCAGAAGATAGACGTAAAAGCCCTCGCGGCAAAGGTATCCGGCGTCGAATACAACCCCGACAACTTCCCGGGCGTGGTATTCCGCATAACAGAACCGAAACTCGCAATGCTCATCTTCAGCTCCGGGAAAGTGATATGCACCGGCGCGCGAAACAAGCAGGACATCACAGTCGCTCTCGAAAAACTGCGCAAAAAGCTCAACGAAGCAGGCATACGCATGAAAGGAAAACCCAAAGTCGAAGTCCAAAACATCGTCGCCTCATCCGACCTGGAACTCAAAGTAAACCTCGACGTCCTAGCAACCGAATGCATGAACACGGAATACGAGCCTGAACAATTCCCGGGCCTCGTCTTCAGGCTGGACGAGCCGAAGACCGTGATGCTCATATTCAGGAGCGGGAAGATAATCATCACCGGCGCGAAAAACACCGCCAGCATCAAGAAAGCGGCCGAAAAAACCAAGGAAATGGTGCAAAGCTACAACGCGGTATTCTAGACTAATTACGACGCCGCTATTTCCGCCAAGTCCCAAAGGGATGCGACAGCATCCCTATGGAAATCTTTCACAGGCCGTTTCAGTGCCCTTTTGTTTAATATCTTCAATCTCCGCCGGAGACGTCTGCTGCGCTTTTATCGTATTCACTATCCCCGATAGCGAGTTCCGGCTTTCTCACAGTCTTGCTTTTCTTCTTTACATGGGATGCATAGCCGCGCATCGGACTCCAAACGGTTTCAGTCATGCTGAACATAGGTCTTCCCTCCAGCGAAATACTGCTTATGCGGCATTCCGCCTGGCCTCGATTTCCCTCCTCTTCTTTTCCGATACCTGGCTGCTAAGCCCGCCGATTGCATCAGGGCCACGCTCGCCAGTCCGAATTCTCACGCACTCTTCCAGCGGAAGGACGAATATCTTCCCGTCGCCCATTGTCTCTGTCCGTGCCCCTCTGATTATCGCATCGATTGTCTTTTCAGCAAAGTCGTCGTTCACTGCAAGCTCTATCCTGATTTTCGGCAGCAGGTTGACTTCCTGGGTCGTGGCCCTGAGGATTTCAATGAAACCCTTCTGTTCGCCGCATCCACGTGCTTTGGAGACAGACATCCTGAATACTTCCGCCTTGTACAGCTCCTTTTTCACTTCCTTAAAGCGTTCCGGCTTCACATACGCTATAATCAATTTCATCTTCACACCTCCTAGCCTGGAATTTCCATGTCGGGATAAGCCTCCTCGCCGTGCTGCGCAAGGTCCAGGCCTATCACCTCCTCCTCCTTTCGCACCCGGACGCCCATTAACATGTCAATCGCCTTCAACAGCAAGAGCGTCATCACGAAGGCGTATGCGGCGGTCGCCACAACCGCAATGAGCTGGGAGACAACGAGAGACGCATTGCCCGCAAGCAGGCCGTCAGCGCCCGCGCTATTTATCGCCTTGTCTGCGAAAACGCCGGTAAGCAGCGCGCCTGTTATGCCGCCTACGCCGTGACAGGCGAGCACGTCCAGCGCGTCATCAAGCCGTGTCATGGTCTTAACAACCACGACCGCAAGATAGCAGACGACGCCTGCCAGACCACCGATGACTATCGCGGCCATCGGGCTGACGAACCCGGACGCAGGCGTTATCGCAACAAGCCCGCAGACGGCTCCCGTTACGATGCCCATGCTGCCGGGCTTCTTGTTGTGGAGCCAGCTGACAGCCATCCATGACAATGCGGCCGCGGCCGCTGCAGTGTTGGTTACGACGAACGCCTGCGCCGCAAGGCCGTTTGCCGCGAGCGCGCTTCCTGCGTTGAATCCGAACCAGCCGAACCAGAGCAATGCCGCGCCGAGTATCACCATGGTTATGTCGTGCGGCCTCATGTCGCTTCCGGAGTTCATTTCATAGCGCCTGCCTATGTAGAGCGCCGCGGCAAGCGCCGATATGCCTGCTGATATGTGGACGACGGTTCCTCCGGCAAAGTCCAGCGCCCCAAGGTTCCTAATCCACCCTCCTATGCCCCAAACCCAGTGCGCCACCGGGTCGTAGACCAGCGTCGCCCAAAGCAGGACGAACGCTATGAACGACGAGAACTTCATCCGGTCCGCAAAGCTTCCGACAATCAACGCCGGCGTAATGATTGCGAACATGGCCTGGAATATCATGAACGCCATGGCGGGTATCGTCGGGCTGTAATCCGGGTTCGCGCCCATGCCGACGCCCTTAAGGCCGAGCCAGTCCAGGCCGCCGATGATTCCAAGATTCCCAACGTCCGGGCCGAATGACAGCGTGTAACCGACCAGCACCCATTGTATGCTTATCAGGGCGATGATGACGAAACATTGCGTGAGTATTGCGAGGACGTTCTTCTTTCGCACCATGCCGCCGTAGAACAGGCCGAGCGCGGGCGTCATCATTAAAACCAGCGCAGACGAAATGAGAACCCAGGCTGTGTCGCCCGCATTCAACGCGCTTTCCTCTGCGCGCACGGCCGGCGCCAAGGCTGCAAGCCCAATAATTGTCCACCATACCCTTTTCCAGATGCCTGATGTCAGTTCCATTTTTCCACCTGTGTGTGTTCTGTGAGCAGGAGCAATGCCTCATCTGGCCCTTTCATTAGTATTGTCAGCTTTTTTGGAGCTGGGCATGGAGGGAGATGCGATGTGAGTTTCCATCGTGTTTTGCCGTTTTGTTCCATTTTTTAAAAATTTATTGAAGATATATTCACTATATGTAATTATTATTGTTGAACTTATATAAAAACTTATTGTATTTTTGAGTTATTTTACAAAAATAACCAGATAGGATGATGAGATATTCACCATAAACCGGCAGACAGGCGAAAGTTGCTAAATGAAACCAAAAGGCAAAAAAAGAAAAAAATCATGCGGCGCAAAACATTCTTTAAAGCGAAAACAAAGGGATAAAACAACAACAAAACAGCGACACATCATGGACAAACGCGCACAAAAATCCAAGGACGATACAACCGTAACAGTAATCATAGAAATACAAAAAGGCTGCAGGAACAAATACGAATACGACAAGGAAAAGAAATGGATAAAATTCGACCGCATGCTGTTCTCGGCAGTGCACTACCCAAGCGACTACGGCTTCATACCAGAAACGCTCGCAAGGGACGGCGACCCGCTGGACGCGCTCGTCCTGGTCTGGGAGCCGACATTCCCCGGATGCGTGATAGAAGCAAGGCCGATAGGCATGTTCAAGATGACGGACGAAAAAGGCCCGGACGAAAAGATACTATGCGTCCCAATCAACGACCCGTTATGGAACCACATCCACAAACTCGCGGGAGTGCCGCCCCACCTGCTGAAGGAAATAGAACACTTCTTTGCCATATACAAGGACCTTGAGGAAAAGAAAACAAGCGTGGAAGGATGGAGGGAGCGAAAAGACGCATTAAAAACCATAGAAGACGCGAGAAAGCGGCACCTGAAGGGAA
>JAQTQS010000017.1:2382-21353 GCA_028712125.1 Candidatus Altarchaeota archaeon | reverse complement strand
GATGAGAAAGCCCTTCTCCATGTTCGCCGCGATGTCAGAGGCCGCCCGCATGACGTATTTCAAGTCTATGCTCCGGTCTTCCCTGAGAGGAGTGGGCACGCAGACGATTACCGCATCAGAGCCTTTGATGGCGTCTTTGGGGTTCGTAGTCGCAGTAAGCCTGCCGCTTTTCACGGCCTTGCGCAATTTTTCAGGGTATTCAAAGACGGCGGTATGGCTGTTGATTTGCTCGACGCGCTTCGGGTTTATGTCAAGACCCCGGACCTTGAAGCCGGCCTGCGCATAGAATACCGCCTCGGCCAGCCCGACGGTTCCGACGCCGATGACGCATATTTCGGCCCGCTTTTTCCCGATTCTGCCTATCCCGGTCTTTAACGGCTCTAGGAACAGCTTTTTCATCTTTTCTTGCGATAGTCTATGAGCGTCTGTATGCCCTCGTCCAATGTCACCTTCGGCTCGTAGCCCAGCATCTTGCGGGCTTTCGAGATGTCAGGGATTCTTTTGTATATCTCCCGCGCGCTGGACCGGTCTGTCTGCTCCAACGGCACGAACACCGGCTTTGCATCGCTACCGACGAGTTTCAAAACCCTCGTTGCGGCCTCGCTCATGGTGAGTGGCTCGCTGTCGTTCCCGATGTTGAACGTCTGCTTCGAGCCGGCCTCGCTGAAGAATGCTAGCAATGTCCCTTCAACGACGTCCTGCACGTGGGCGAAGCACCTTATCTGCCCGCCGTCGCCGTAGACCGTCAAAGGCTTGCCCTCAAGCGCAAGGCCGACGAACTTCGGGAGGACGAACGCGTCGGACTGGCCTGGACCGTAGACGTTGAAATATCGAACCAGGGAGTAGTCAAGGCCGTATTCAGTCCCGTATGACCTGACGTAATACTCGCACGCGACCTTTGTGACGCCGTAGGCCGACTTCGGCCTTGGGAGGTCGTCTTCTGAGAGCGGCGTCCTGACAGGCTCGCCGTAGTATTCTGACGAGGAGGTGAGGAGAATTTTCTTCACGCCGTTTTTCCTGCATGACTCGAGAACGTTCCTTGTGCCCAATATGTTCACGTCCAGCGTCGCGATGGGGTGCTGTTCGGTGTTCCAGACGCCCATCATGGCCGCGAGATGGAAGACCGCATCGCAATCCTTGACCGCCTTGTCAACGGCGTCAATTTCAAGAACCGAGCCGGACGTGAAGGAGACCCCCTTGACACGCGGCCTGTTCAAGTCCAAGACCGAGACATCATGGCCTTTGGCCTGAAGACTTTCAGCAATCCTGGAGCCGATGAACCCCGAGCCGCCCGTTATGAGGATTTTCATTCCCATGCGGTTTATTAATTGGATGAGCTGGTTAAATGCGTTCTAACCCTGCGAGCGCGCCCGCTCAAGCGCGTCAAGAAACTGCTTCACCACGAGTTTCCTGTCGAAATTTTCAATTATGTGCCTGCGCCCGGCCGCGGCCCGCTCCCGGTAATAGGGAAGGTTGCCATGCACCTTGAGCAGCGCTTCTGCCAATGCATCGCCGCTGCGCGGGGGCACGAGGATGCCGTATCCTTCAACCACGTCAGGCAGGCCGCCGACGTTCGTCGCGACCACCGGCTTTTCGCAAGACAGCGCCTCGGCCGCGGCAAACCCTAATCCTTCGGAAAGCGACGGCATGACAAAGACGTCGGCCTCGCTGATTCGTTCGGCCAGTGTCTTCTCGTCCACGTAGTCGTGGAAGCCTATCGGCAGGCCTTCCTTTCCGGCGGCTTCCATGAAGGGCTGCTTGAGCGGGCCTTCGCTGTACCATTCGAGCTTGTATGGAACGTTCTTTTTCTTTAGGATGCGGCATGCGTCCAGGAGGTAAGTGGCACCCTTCTGGGCGATGAAACGACTGGCGCAGAAAATGGTGAACGCATCGTTCTTCCTAGCGGCCGCGGGCTTGAAGACGCCTGTGTTGACGCCGTAATAGTAAATGCCTTCCACCCGGCGGGCGCCGTGCCTTTTCACATACTCCCTAAGGTGCCTGCTGTGGGTTATGACCGCGGCCGCACCGCCAAACGAGACGCGCATCGCAAGCCTGTAGAAAGGCAGGAGGAGCCTCATGTACAGCGGGCCGTCAATCTCGATAAGCTCTGTAAAGGACTGGCCGACGAAAATCGCGTAGGGTTTCCCGGAGAGCTTTTTATGCAGCAGGCATATGAGGCCGCGGAGCGGCGATGTAGTCATGAGGAGGTCTATCTTCTCATTCCCGAGCGTCTCGAACGACTTGAACAGCGAGCTCGCGAGTACTGGTGAAAGCAGGTATATAGGAATGAGATTCTCTTTGTATTCAAGCCTGCTGATTTCCCGCTCCAGGAGCTCTTTCTCTTTTGCGGAAATCAGGTAGTATATCCTGTGCTTTGAGAGTATTCCGTCCAGCGTCCGGTAGTTGAGCACGCAGCTCATGAGGAGTATGTTCATGCCTTCCGCCCTCCCTCGGATAGATACGATGAAGCGAACTGGAACGCGACAACAACCGTCCTTACGAAGTGGAGGAACACAAAGCCCGCGGAGTGGACTAAGTCATTGCTCCGCATCGCAGTCTTCGCAATGAAGCCGAGCACGGCCAGGTTCATCAGGACGAAAACTGGAAGAGACGGCAAGAACAGGAGCCCCATGATGCCTGAAGCGACGTACGCCCCCCATAACAGGAAGGCCCTGACATGCAATATTCCTGTGCGCGAGTAATACTCGTAAAGCCCCCGGCCGTTCCAGCTCGACTGCCTGATGAACTCCCCCCAATTCTTTGGGTCTATTGAGTGTATCACAAGGCGCGGGTCATAGAGCGTCTTATAGCCTGCCGCGAAGAAACGGTTGTGGAGGTCGCGGTCCTCGTAGTAGAAAATTTTCTCGTCAAACCCCCCAAGCCTCTGGAAGACGTCGCGCCTGACCGCCCAGAAACCGCGGGCCTGGTCCGACTCTGGAGCGTTCGCTATGATGCGCTTTTCCATAACATAGCCGACCTGAGAGTAGACCACGCCCAGGCACGCCTGTATAAAGGTACTCGGCTTGTCGGGCACGGCCCGCACGCCGACAGCATCAGCCTCGTTAAAATCATCGGCCATCTTTGAGAGGTACGTCCTGTCAGCCAGGAAGGCGTCGCCGTCCAGGAAATACAGTATGCCGCCTGTCGCCTCCTTTGCGCCGGCATTGCGGGCGAACGCGGCAGAGTGGCCTTCCTTGAAGTCGATAACGCGGACTTGGAGCGACTTGGCGATGTCGCTCGTCCTGTCCATTGAGCCGTCATTGACGACAATGACCTCCCTGTTTGGGTAATCCTGCTCGAGGACGCTTTTCACGCACTTCTCAATGGACGCCGCCTCGTTGTGCGCAGGAATCACGACCGAAATCCTCAAAGACGTGCCGGCCATCTTCAATCCACCACCTCGTAAACCACGACATACTCGCCCGGCCGCTCCCGCAAGGGCTTCTTGTACACGACCTTTAGATGGGACATGTAATCGTCCTTGCCCATGAAAGGCGCTGCGGCCGGAAAC
Source organism: Candidatus Altarchaeota archaeon (assembly GCA_028712125.1). Taxonomy (GTDB): domain Archaea; phylum Altiarchaeota; class Altiarchaeia; order IMC4; family SCGC-AAA252-I15; genus VGJA01. The sequence goes on along the minus strand of JAQTQS010000017.1, from coordinate 17,842 downwards.
GTATTTAGGTTGTCGACGAGATAAGCGATGTCGCTCTCCCTTATGTAGGCATAAAGACACCGGTTTGTGATGGAGAGATAGGCGTTGTGGTTGATAACCCCGTCAAGGTTCGTCACAGTCCGGCCGCTGTAATAGCCGACAATGCCTGAATTAAAGCCTCCGATGCGGTCGCCCGGCTTTGTATTGCCGCCAATCCACAGTGCGGCGTCATAAAGGTCCGAATGCCAAGCCTGCGGCGAGAGCGGCCTGTACCACCAGTAGAACCATCCTGCGAAAAGGAGGTTGAAGAGCAGGAGGACTGCGAATGCCTTTCTGATATTCAGACTTGCGCTCGATAATCGGGAGTAAACCAGGCCGGCGAAAAGGGCCGCAACAATCAGCAAAGGATGGTAATACCGCCTCGTCCCGCCGCCCAGGACAAGAGCGTAATACGCGAGCAAAAGCACGCAATACCAGACGATGAAACTTCCGGCAGACTTCTTCAGGCCTCCCCTAAGGATTTTCCTGCCGGCGGGCATGAGTAGCAAGAGAGCTATTGGAAGCGCGATTGACGCGGCGAACATGGCGAGAATCCTGGCCGTGAGGTAAATCGCCGAGAATTTAGCCTGCATGTATGACTGCGAGAGAAAGCCGCCCTCCCGAACCCCGTTGACATAGGACATAACAGCCCCGCTGTCCTGCTGGAACATGCCGAAGTTCAAAAGACCCCACAACAGCCAGGGAGAGTAGACAAGACCTGCCGCGGACAAGAACAGCAGCAATGCCTTAAAATTCCGGCGGACAGTAATATCCCACGCAACCGCCGCGACAAGAAAAACCGCGTCAGAACGGGCGAGCAACGCAAACCCGGCAAGCAGGCCGCAGGAAAGATAGCCATGGTACGAACCGGATTCCAAGGCGCGCAGATAGGCGTAGAAGACAAGCGATATGAAAAACGCGGCCAATGCCGTCTCAAGGCCGTAGAAAGTCCCTGAGATTACAAAGGGGTTGAAAGTCCAGAACAGGCAGCCGAGCAACGCGCCATTGCGATTAGAGCCGAACGCGGGCAGCATCAATATCTTGTATATGACAAAGCCGGTAAGCACGTCAAAGACCGACAAGGCGGCAAGCGCGATGCGCACGGGCATGTCAAGTCCGAGAGATTGCCCGCCTAGGGAATATAATACAGTGAGGAGCAACGCATACAGCGGGTGGAAGCCGTTGGTCGGCTCGATGCCGTCAAAGCTCGCAGGCCGGCCGGCTGCGACATTGCCCGCAAGCTTGAGATAGTAGAACACGTCATCCGAAAGCAGGTTCGGGAGCATTGTTTCCATCGGAAGAGACGCGATATAAAGGCGCAAAAAAAGGCCGGCTATCAACACCGCCGCAAGCGCCCGCCCGCCGCAATAACCCTTGTTCTCATCCGCCATCCTAGACACCCCAGCACCTGCCCCACACAGAACCGCTCGAATACTCGATTACAGGCGGATTCCTGCTTAGGTCATTGCAAATATCCAATACCGGCCCGCCGATGTTCGGCACCCGCAGAGAAGTGCAGCAGACATGGGTGACGCCGAACTTTTGCAGGCATGCCGGCCTTCCGGCTGAATCCATGAGACACGCCAGCGTCGGGCGAAACTCCTTTACCGTGCCGATGGAAACGACAGTACGGTCGACCTCGCGGAATGTTTGGTCGTCCATGACCGTCAGGACAACGGCATCGGCCGGAAGCTGCGCGTTTACCATGGAATAGAACGGCGCATACTGCGCGACCATGTTCTGGTAGATTACCGCATAGGCAAAAGACGGCATGGCGACTGCAAGCAATACAATAATAACAACGGCAAGCTTCGGCAGAGACTTCAAAGCCGAAAGCCGCTCAAGCCCGAAAACAAACCCGAGGATAAGCACAGGGAATGCGAAAAAAAGCATGCGCACGAAATTGGACAGCAAAAGCGGCACTATGGACAACGCCAATACGACAAGGAACAGGCCTCGAAACCGGTCATTTCCTAAAAGGCGGGACAACCCCAGCAGGCAGAGCGCTGAAAATGCCATGACGGCAAGAAGCCATAAAGTGAACAAAGCGCCTGAAAACGGCAGAAACCTTCCGGCAACATCAACATTTCGCATGAAATCCTCGCCCGAATTCGGCGCCCCGACCCAATACTCAAAAAACAAAGACCGCCACTTGGCAAAAGACAGAATTTTCACAATACTCCCGGCCTCATAACCCTGATGCACGGGGTACTTGCCCTCGAACAAGAGCGGCCACACCGGGCTTCCGAACGTGATGTAATTGCGGATATACCATGGCGATGCGAGCAAGAGGCCCGCCGTGAGGAACAATACCGCAGTCTTCCTGTCCCTGAAAAAGAGGTGCATGGCTATCGCAAACAATGGTATGAAGCCCTGGTAGTGCGTAAGGAAGCAGGCGACTGATAGGAGAAGAGAGAGAGCAAGGAATTTCCTGTTCTTCTCTTCAAGATAACGGAGATAGCAGTAGAACACCAGCGGCGAGAGAAGGAAGAGAAGGCTTTCCACATAGCCGACCGCGCTGAAGTACATATGGATGGGAAGGAATGAGGCAAAAGCCATCCCGGCCAAAAGAAAGCGCGGATAGAACCTTGAGAAGAGCAGGTAGTAAGCCCCAAGGGACAGCACGCCGAAGAAAAGCGGCGTTAAGGCCTCAATGCCGAAGAGGTAGAAAACGTGCGCAAAAAGGTGGAACAACGGGGGATACCACATCGGGTCCCCGCCGGTTGAGAAGTCGAAGGCATGGGACGGCAGCAGAGGCAAAAGGCCCTTCGCAATGCTGTAATGGTAGACTGCGTCGCCCGTAACCGGCACCACCGCCCACAGCGCAATCCTTGCGAGAACGCCTAAGACTGCAATCAACACGACCGCCAGCCGGACATCCGAACCCTTCATAGTATCATATTAAGAGATAGGGATTATATCAAAGGAAAAACCGCCCGGCACTCAAAAGACAGGCCACCGCATGCTGCAAAACCGGATAAATAGCCGGCGATGAGTAATAATATAACCGGCCTGATTGAAATGAAAGTAGTATTATTATCCCCGTACTCCCTCGGCGCGTCAAGCTGCAAACGCCTGTACTATCTGACGCGAAACCTGAAGTTTGCGCGAAAGCTCCTCCTCCTCAAGGAGGACAAGTACGGGAAGACCGCCCATGAGGATTGGTTTTCTTACACCTCAAAAAACAGGGACGACAGAAAATACCCCCTCCAAGTCCTGAACACGTTCAGGCTGCTAGTCAAGGAAAGGCCGGACATCATCCACTACAGCAAGCCCCACCACCTGACGCTCATCCCGGCCTTGATGTACAAGAAGACTTTCGGGTGCAAGCTCGTCTTCGACTGCGACGACTGGGAGCTGATAGTGCAGAAGGAACTTGGAGCCGGCAGGCAGAAACTTTTAATAGTGGAACGACTGATGAGGCTCGGCTTCAGGACCGCGGACGCGATTGTAGTGCCTAACACAAGGATGCTCCGCGAAATACCTGAAAAATACAGGAAGAAAGCATTCCTTATACCAAACGGCGTCGACACGAAAAAATTCAAACCACTCAAAACAAAAAAGACGAAAGGAAGATACAACGTGACCTACATGGGGACGATACACAAGATAGACACCATAACCCCGCTGGTAGAAGCAATCATTATCGCAGGCAAAAAAATACCCGGCCTAATCTGCACGGTCGTCGGCGGAGGAAAAGCCGAAAAGGAACTGAAAAGGAGGATACGCAAACAGAAGGCCGACAGGTATTTCAAGCTCCTCGGGATGCAGCCGCACGAGAAGATTCCAAAACTCCTGTCAAACGCCGACGTTCTTGTTTTGCCGTACAGCAAGCTGGAAAGCCTTGAATACGCAAGCAACCTCAAGTTCTTCGAATACATGGCCTTGCAAAAGCCGATTGTCGCCGGCGCAGTAGGCGACATACCATTGATACTTGACAAAGGGAAGGCAGGCTACCTGTTCCCGCCGGGCGACGCGAAAGCAATGGCTGAAAAAATTGAGGAAGCCTACGGCCACCCGGAGGAAGCCGAGGCGAAGGCAAAGAACGCGCGGGAAATAGCTATGAAGGAATACGACTGGAACGTCCTCGGGAAGAAACTGCAGAAGGTCTATGAGAAGCTCTAGGGCGCGCGCATCACGCTCTTGCAACCTTCTTCAAAAACATCAAAGAAATGCTCCCAGGAAAAGTTCTTCTCAACATGCTTCCTTCCTGAAACGCCCATCTGTTTTGCAAGATTCCTGCTGTCAGCAAGCAAGGACATCCTGTCGGCCATCTCCTCTTCGGAATTCACTAAAAAGCCGTTCACATTATCTAGAATGACTTCACGAGGCCCGCCCTCGTTTACTGCGATGCAAGGCTTGCCGCTCGCCAATGCCTCCAATGGTACGATGCCGAAATCCTCGTTCACCGGCGTGTACAAGACAGCAGAACAGCCTGAGAATAGTTCAATCAAACGCTCGTGCGAGACGTCCAAAACCATCTCGCCGTCGCTGCCAAGCATCCGCTTAATCTCACTCGCATAAGCCACGTGCTCGGGCCGCTCGCGCATCAATGCGCCCGCAATCACCAGCCGCCAGCCCGGATGCTTTTTCTTGAAAATCCTGAAAGCCTTGACTGCGTACTCGAACCTCTTCTCAGGCGCGATGCGCGACGGATAGAAGAAATACTTCCCGTAATCGCCGGCCTTGAAATCATCGGGATTCACGCACGGATTTAATACGACCGAATCCCGGTTGAGATAGGTCTTCAAACGCTGGCGGGTGTTGTTGCTGTTCGCGAAGACATAATCGATTTTAGGCACTACACGAGACTCGATAACCCGGTAAGGCTGCAGCATGCCCCAGTATAATGCTTTCTGGTGCAGACGCCGTTTACTCATCCGCCACTTGTAAAGGTCAAAAGCCTCCCTATTCGGCGTATGGCAATACCACACCACCGGCCCGTTCCTGTGCCGAACCCACTCGGACGGCGTGCCCTGCGCGTTAATCACGTCAAAATCACCAAGACGGCGGTTGTAAAACTTAAACCCGGCTTCCACAGCATCCCGAACTCGCACAGGCAGAAAACTTGGGACTGCAACAGACGCCCTAGACTTCAAAACCTCGACATCCAAATCCCGAAACTCGGGAAAAGTATTCTCAGGAACAAACCTCGAACAGAAGATTTTGGCCTTGAAATGCCGGGCAACCTCCAAGACGACACGCTCGGCCCCGCCCTTGGTATAAAGAAACGGATGCGCAACCGCCAAATCCATAAAGAGTAAATGAGATTACAGGCTTAAATCCGAACTCCGATTCGCCGGACTAACTTACGTAAAACGGTTTAACATTTTCTTTAACGGAGTTAGCTAAACCCAACTTGTTTAGAGGGAGTAAATCTAAGTATTCCCCTTGTTTTAATTTATCACTTATCCCTTTAGCTAGTTTAGAATCGATAGCTGCTATTGCGTTATCGTCACTAAGGTCGAGTCCAAGAGCTAAATGTGGTTGTCCATCGCCAATCTGAATCATAAGGATATACGCCGCATTGACTTCTTTCTGGCTTGAAACAACATCTCTCAAGAATCCCACAAGTTCTTTTGATGGGGGTTTTGCAGGTTCGCCGAATCTCATTTTTGTATTTTTTTGAAAAGTTGTAGTGCTTGGTACGGAATATGAAGGGACCCTACCTTCAGCTAAGAGACTTATTTCATTCAAGGTCAGATACCCTCCAAATGGCCCGGCAGGATTTATCGTTATTTGGTCTACATTCATTTGTAACGCCATTTTAAACACCGCTTCTGACAGAAGGACTATTGATGGAGCGTCTTTGCTATAAGAAATCAACGCATTGTTGTTTGTAAATACGGGTAATACGTTTTTACCGCCCTTACCTTTTATAATTGGAAACTGAAGTTCTGCCCCTTTTTCAATAACTATCTCTTCAGGTTTTTCCTCAGTTCCTGCACTTACAATACGCCCCTTAGGCGGATTTTTGATGAGCAGAACAAATTTACAATTTAGAAATTCTTTGTATAGCGCATTCATAGTCTTTTCATTCTTGTTTTTAGCAACATCATTTATTGCCTGTTCTAAAGCAGAATTGTCAGGTCCGACCATGTGTCCTTTCTCAAAATAAGGAGCATCTGACTTTTTTCCACTAAAAAGTTTTTTTATAAAATCCATTCTTTTGAACATTCACTCTATGTATATCACAGTATCCCGTACGCGAGCGCCGCGAGCGCGAAGACCGCGAACACCGCCTCCGGATGCTATATTATGTATACTTTGTCGCATTCTTGAGATATAAGACGACCTCCCTGCCGTCGCATTCAATTTCCACAGGGCCGTACCTTACGTCGTACTGCGTTATGTTGTTTCCGAAATAAGACACGAAATCCGGGCTCTTGGAAAGGCCGTAACCTAGGTTGCACCGGTCGTGGCCGGGAACCGCCTTAAAGGCGTCTGGAACGCCGTTCATGCGCGCAAGCTCGTAGTCGTTCAGGCCGCACATGTCGATAGTCCGCAAGCCCGAGTAGTAGGGTATGATGCCGGCTTCGACCACTGCAATGGTCGCGTTTTTCCCCAGGTGCTCGCCAAGCCAGAGGCCGACGCACTTACGCTCCGCTTCCACATCCCTCTTAATCAACAGCCACGAGCCGTTGTAGGTCAGGTTAATGAGGAGGTTCATTAAAAGGATGCATGCAAAAAGCAACTTTTGCTTCGACGCAAACTCCGCAATCCAGCCCCCGAACACGGGAGCGACGAGCAATGAGAACAGGAAATAGAACGGCACCATCAGCCTCACCGGCATATGGTCGCCGCCGATGAACACGTACGCCCCGGCAAAACAGGACAAAAGCGCGATAATGTAGAGATTAGGCCACGACATTTTAATCCCCCCCAGGCGGGCCCGGACGAAATACAGCATTGACGCAAGGTTAGTCAGGACGAAGAATGCGAAGTATATCAGGCCCCTCACAAAAAAACCGCCGCCAAGATTCACCTTTGCATAGAATGTGTTGGGGAGCAGCGAGTGGTAGTAGGCGGACTTCGCGAGGATGTATGCCCCATAAGGCAGGAATACTGCCCAAGCCCACGACAGGCCGGCCTTAACGCGGTTCGCACGGCGGAAAAAGGCGTAATGCGCAATGGTTGCAATCGCCAGGAGAATGCCGTCGGCACGCGCCAATGAAGCCAAAAACAACGCGACCGGGAGAATGGGGTGGAAAAAACCCTGCCGCAGGCCGCGAAAGTAAAGAAACACGGCAGACAATACCAAAAAAGTGTACAAGCCAGTCTCCATGCCGCTGACGAACCAGTACATCACCACGGGATTAATGACGACGAAGAGGCAGGCCGTCAGGCAAGAATCCCTCCCGTACCCCAAGTCCCTGCAGACTGCATGCAAAAGCAGGACGCTTAAGACGCCAGACAACAAGCCGAAAAACAATGCAAAGAACCGCATGCTAAAACCCAGCTTGAAGGCGGATGAGAGCAGCATAACCCATAGAAAGTTGCTGTAACCCTCGACAAGCTCGCCCCCGTTATACGCAAGCCCACCGCCCTCCACAAAATTTTTTGCATAACGAAGGGATATGTAAGCGTCGTCAATCAGGTCAAACCTGAAAAAAAGACCCATAAAAAGCTCGACAAAAAGCGCGGCCGCAAGAACCGCAAGGAGCCCCCGACGCCCATCAAGCCAGCCTTCCACATAAAAAACATTGTTTACTGGATAATTAACCAAGAGCAGAAACGGCCAGACACGATGAGAATGACCATACAAAACGCCAGTCGATTAAAGGACAATACTCAGAGTATCCCGTACGCCAGCGCCGCCAAGGCGAACACCGCGAACACCGCTTCCAATCCGATTAACGACAGCACCAGTTTTTCTTCCGTAATCCCGTTGCTCAAATACATCACCAGCCTGCCAAGGCCGTATATCTCTTTCTTCTTCTGGCAGTAGAGCTTGTGGCCGTGGACTTCGCACCATGACTGGGCTTTGAAGCGGCTTCTGGCTTTCAGGTACAGTTCCGCGAAGAACGGGAGTATTAGTATGATTCCGACTTTTTCCATGTTGCCCACGATGACCGCCACCGCGACGACGGTCCCGATGGTGAGCGTCCCGACATCGCCGATGAGAATCCTTGCGGGATACCAATTATAGCGCAAAAAGGCAATCAACGCACCCACCATCGCGAAAGAAATGATAACCGCCTCAGTCCGCCCCAACGCGAGCGCCGCAATACCGACGGTCGTGGTCATCACAAGCCCAAGCCCCGCCTCAAGGCCGTTAAAGCCGGCAAGCATGTTCGTCGCATTAGACGCGCCCGTAATCGCAAGCGGAATCAAAAACAACGGGAACAACAAGCCGAAATTAATCTCGCCCAAAAAAGGGAATGTCATGCGCGTGTCACCCAACTTGATAGCGACGAGAGGCAGGCTCGCAAGCAAAGGCAAAGCAGCCTTCACAGACTGCCTCATCACCAAAAGGTCGTCGAAAATGCCGACCAACGCCATAATCAAAACCGTCGAAAGACCGGCCAATAGGTAAGTCAGATTCAGGCTAATCCCGGTTATATGAAACGTCGACAGCGCAACCGCAAGCAAAACCCCGGCGACAAAACCCGCAACAACCCCAAGACCACCCATCTCCGGCACATCAGGATGATCCGGCTTGTTCATATCCCTCCCGAAAATCCGGATACGGGCCCGCGAAATCTTGCGGATGAGCTGAGGAGTGACAAAAAAAGTCACGAGAAACGACGCAACCAAAACGACCAAAAGCTCCAACATGCAAACCACACCCCTACAATACTCTATACTAATTGAAATCACGGCTAAAAAACAAGACCGGCCAACAATTTATTAACAACTAAGGCATATTTTTAAAATACAATATAGGAGAATACAAAACGCGGTCGTAGTGTAGTCTGGTTATCACTCGAGGTTGCCAATCTTGCAACCCGGGTTCAAATCCCGGCGACCGCAAGCCTTTTTTCCTCGCTCTAGCTCGGAAAAAAGCCTTGGGAAAAATCCCCGCTCCGCAGGGGATGCGGGGTCTTCGACCCACGCAACGACTATCTTATGGTGTTAGCAACCCGGTTTATCGCGCCGGTCCATTCGAACAATGCTTTTAGGAATCGCTCCCTACGCCCCCTTATTTCTGGCGCAAGCGAACTGATGAAATGTCTTTTCTGGTCCATGACATCAACGCCGTCCCAGCGAGTTATGATTCTATCCAATCCTACATGATGCGTCTTAGCGTCCCAGTCTTCCGGGAAGGCCCGAAAGCCGTAAGGCCTTAGCTGGGGATTCCATGTGACGTCGACGTCAACCCACCGACCGCTGATTTTTAACTGGAGGAAGTTGTGGCCGTGCTCCCATCCGCCTTCGTCAAGGATGGCCTGCATGTTCGGAGGGTATCGTATTTTCTGCTCGTCCCACTTGAATGTGCATGCGACTTCCCGGCATTCTATGCCGAGTTCTACAAGGCATGCCTTGAGGAGCAGATGCTTTCCGGTGCACGTCCCGGCCTTGCGGGTTTCAAGGACGTCACGAAGCGTCCTGCCCTCGCCGAACGGTATGCTCGCGACCGAACGGACGACGGCAGCCAGCCGTTTGGAATCGCCGGCATTAGGGATGCCATTCCCGCTTAGGAAATCATCCACAGCCTTCCGGGAGTCGAACGGCATTTTAACAAAATACCTACTTGCTAAACTCCATCTCAAGCCCGCCAATCCTGGCCGCGACATGGTTATAGACAAACGCCGCAAGGCAGCCGAAGATGAAGCCTAACACGCCGTAGAACAATGGTATGAAGAACATCAACGCGATCCCAAATACGCCAAACAGGAGAGCGGAAAATGATTTGGTCATCGCAAGCCCGAATAACGAGAGGAAGCCAAAGTATGCAATGAAGAACAATGCGCCGAAAATGCCAAAAACACCGTACAGCAGTCCGACAATCTTGCCGGCTGAAAGCACCCCCACACTCCTAAGCTCAGTCTTCTTGGCCATAACGCTCGATACAAATAATGGGAAGGCGGCGTTATATACCATGCTTGGAAGCCGTTAGGGTTATATTACCAAGCCTCCTGAGTATTATTATATGGGCGCTTATACAAAGCTTAAGCCCGACGCAAGAGCCGTCGTTGACGCGGTCTATGCCGGAACGACCGAGAAGGAAATCAAGGCAGCAGGCCTTCCCGGCCCGATGGAGCTCGACAGCAGGCTTAAAATCCTTTTTCCGGGAAAGCCGGATGTGCAGCAGGGCATACGCGAGGACTACAGGCTGCACGTGGCGGTCAAACGGTTGGGGCAGAGCCTGGATTCAGTGCAAATCGGGGAGAAGATAGGCCGCAGCGACTCCATTGTGAGGGAGTGGCTGAGGGGCTCGAAGCCCGGCGATTTCTCAAAGCTGTCAGACATTGATGAGTACAGGATTCCAACTGAGAAGTCCGTAGAGTTCGCGACATTTCTGGGCTTTGTCTTCAGCGTTCGCGGGAAGCAGGGCAAAAAAGGGGCGTTGGAGTTCGGCTCGACTGATGCACGGCTGCTCAATGAGTTCAATAATTCCGTGAGGGCCTTATGGGGGCGCGAAAGCCATGACCTCAAAGACGAGGAAGGCCGGATTAAGGGGAAGTTTGTCAGTTCCAAGGAGGCCAGGAATTACGTTGACATCATAACCAACAATTGGACTACACTGCCTTGGGAGCATCTGGTTACAAAGGATGAGCGCCAGGCTTTCCTGCGCGCATGGCTTTCAAACTCTTCTAGCATTTCAAGAGCGCAGGAGCGCGGGGGGGCGAAGAGGAGGCTTTCTGTCGTCGATGTCTCGAAGAAGGCTGACGGGGACAATGACCCCCGGCTTGGCATCCTGCGCGACCTTAGGATACTGCTCTTGGACTTGGGATTCGGCAACACATTCGTAAGGCAGAACCAGGACAGATACACCGTCAGGATAAGCGACCTTGACGACCTGCAGAAGCTTGCCGACGAAAAGTTGTTTGACGGGACGACAGGCTACTTCATACAGCCTGAGAGGCGGGATAGGCTTAGGGAGGTTGTGGGAGAGTCCCGTAACGTTAGCAGGGCGTACAGCACACGCCATGAATACTACCTGGCCCGCCGGCTGATGGGCGGCGGCATGAGCGTCGATGAGGTTGCGGAAAAATTCGGATTGCATGCGGAAACCGCCAGGAAATGGGGGAAAGGACTCCAGAAACCGGCTCCGGTGAGGTGGGACGAGGAGGTCGGAACGCTTAAGGCTGCGCGAAAGCCCGATGAAATCGGCTACGCATTCAGGCATATCACCAAAGAGCCGGGCGAGGCGAGAATGCTCGCTGAAAAAAACGGCATGAACGAGCTTGAAGCAATTAAAACAAGGGAGGAAACCGGGAGATTCCTCTGGGACGCCGGCCTGCCCCTCTTCCCGGGGGAATACTGGCCTTTGACAAGAACGGGCCTCGATGATGCCAGATTGTTCATCAACGGCAAACGCCAAGAGCTTGTTAAAAGGACGGTAGCCATAATGGACAGGCTGATGCATGCCGACTGGCAGGCAGTCCAAAAGGTCATCGGGGAGCTGCCGAACAATGATGTGTATGAGAGGAGCCTGCGGCACGCGCGCTCGAACGAGCCGGCAGCGCCGTTCACCACCGTATCGCTCGAACGGATTGCGCTGGCCATAGCCAGAAAACCACAGCTTGTCGAGGAAATCCACACCGCCCCACTGCCCGGACATTGACGGGCCGCAACGCCGCGGGAATATGTTTTATACTGTAAATTCCTAAGGAGTATGGCCTTAGCAATGGTGGTTTGACGTGAAGACTTACTTGAAGATACTATTGACATTCGGCGTACTAACGCTTTTCATACTGGTGATTGCAGGGTTAATCGTCTTTTTCTCCACGGGCTTCGGAAGCGCGCCCTCGCTCGGCGGAGGGCTCGGCGGAGGATACGTCGCAGTCATACCCATCAAGGGTGAGATAACATCCGGCGGATGCGGCGGAAGCCTGCTTTCCGGCCCGGTAGCCTGCGCCAACGCCGACGACTTTAAGAACAGCATCGAAGAGGCCAACGACAACTGGATGATAAGCGCTATACTGCTCGACATCGACAGCGGGGGCGGAAGCGTCGTTGCGACAAGGACCATGACATATGCAGTGAAAAACTCGAAAAAGCCGGTCGTCGCCTACATCGGCGAGACCGGGGCTTCAGGCGCCTACTACGCAGCATCGGCCGCAAAAAGGATAATAGCCGACAAGAACTCGATAACGGGCAGCATAGGCGTTCGGATGAACGTCATGCAGTACTACGAGCTCATGTCAAAACTAGGGGTGAACATGACGGTAATCAAGGCAGGGGCGGACAAGGACGTGGGAAGCCCGTACCGGCCGATGACCGAGGGAGAGCAGGAGGAATTGCAGAGGATTGTCGACAAGACATACGACGATTTCATCGAGACTGTCGCCCGCAACAGGAACCTCACCCCGGATTACGTGCGCAGCATCGCCGACGGCAAACTTTACCTCGGCTCGGAAGCCAAGGAGCTCAGGCTGATAGACCAGACCGGAAGCTTTGACGACGCGCTTGCAATAGCGGCCAAGGAGGGCGGCATCATAGGGGAGCCTAAGGTAAAGCGCATGGATTCCGGAAGCTCGCTCGGCGGCATCTTCGAAAGCGAGGCGTCAAACGTAGTTATATACTCCATTGCAAAATATTTAGGAGGATAGAATGGGAAAGATAAAACAGACATACCTGAAGCGGGTGGCCCAAAAGCTGGTCAAGGAGTACGGCAGCGAGTTCGGAACCGACTTCGACGCCAACAAGAAGGGTGTTGACGTAAACACGAACATCGTGAGCACCTCCGGCAGGAACAAGATAGCGGGCTGCATAACCCGGATGATAAAAGCCAGGAACAAGAAGGTCGAGTGATTTCTTGCAGAGTACGCGAGCCGGTCTTAAAGGCAAGCCGGCCGAAGGCGCTCTTAGATTTTATAGCACTCTTCGTTCAGCACGCATGAAGCGCATTTTTTCCCGTTACCGTGGGGGCAGACGTCCGGCACGAACCCCGAAAGTATCTCCCTTACCGCATCCCTGAACTCAAACACTTTCCTCCTAAGCTGCTCGGTGAATACGACAGGCCGCATCTCCTGCACGCGGGCGTACTCCGCAGCCCCCTCCCTGACGCACTCGCCGTAAGACTCCTCGACAAGCATGCCATAAGCGCAAAGCTGCAGCCGGTCCGCCTCCCAGACGCCGCCCCCCGCCCGGCCGGTCTTGACCACGACCGGAAACAGCGAGCTCATGACCTTGTCAACGACGCCCGTAAGGCCGACATCCTCGGAAGAGATACGGAACGCCACCTTGCGCGGAGTTGAAATCTCGCGCGCACGCTCCAGTCCGTGGACGCGGACAAGCGAAACGAGACGGCGGGCCATCAACGAGAGTTCGGGCTCAAGCTCGGATTCCAAATCCGGCAGGACGCCGTCCAGAATATCGGCCGGGAGCCTTCCGCGGTAGATGAACGGCAAATCGGAGACGATTGATGAAAGCTCCTCCTGCAGAGCCGACATCGCACTTTCAGAATCATGCGCCGAGTCAAGAAGCCTGTGACCTCTTAGCGACAATTCCCTGCGTATGGCATGGCCGGCCAGCCACCGGGACTGCATCTCGGTGGGGACGGGGATTATCTTCAGTACGTTGCGCAGGTATACCGACCGCGGGCAGAACTCATGCTCCCGAATCATCGAGACCGTTACTTTCATCTTCTACAAGACGGATGCGGGCCGGCTCCTCGACCGATATCTCAAGCCTGCCGTTGTAAATCTCGACCGAGCCGATGACATCTATGCTCTGTCCGGCGGACGGCTTGAAGCCGAGATTTCGTGCGGCCGAGTAAGGCACGAAAACGTCAACGCTGCCGTTGCCGTCGGCCAGTGTCAGCAGCAGTGAGCCGCCCTTGAACGCGTGTATGCCGGAAAGCGTCCCGGCTATGCGGACGTTCTTCCCAACGGAGCCGGTGCTGACGTCACGGAGCATGCTGTACGGCGGCTCAAGGGATTCGGACACGACCGCGAGCACCATCAGGCCGACAATCGAGGTGCACAGCGCCAGGCGTAGTACCACATCACCCATGTAGAAAGGAAGGATGCGGTGGAATAAAAAGAGGTATAGTGAAACGGTATATGACCACACACACCCTACATTCGCCTTAAAGAACACGCCGCCTACTTGGATGCGGTTGCGACCTTCTTCTTGTTCTTCCTGCGAATCTTCCCGACCTTGCCGCACCGCCTGCACTTCGTCGCAGTAATCGGATTCTTCGCATTGCAGGCCATGCAAACGCCCTTGAAGATTCGCGCTTCAGCTTCCTTGAATTTTGCCATATGGAATTGTTTTTAAACAGAAGGGTAAATATTATAGAAGATTAAGCTTAAAAAGAAAAATGACGGCAAAAGGCGACAAGACAACGACGGTCATCCTGGCCCTGATATTCATCACTGTCCTAGCCGCCTTGCTGTTTCTTATCATAAAACAGGCGGAAAAGGACAAGACAGACGCGACATTGCCCGCTACAACCCTGCCCGGCTCAGCCAAACCGGCAGCAACCACGACAAGGCCTGCGAATTCGGCAATAACGGCAGGCGACATCGTCGAAGTGGATTACATCGGGACTTACACGGACGGCAGGGTGTTTGACACTTCCCTTGAGGACAGGGCGGTAGCAGCCGGCATCTACGACGAAGAACGCGCATACCAGCCCATCGTGTTCACAGTCGGCCTCGGGGAGGTCGTGCCGGGGATTGAAGACGCGGTAATGGGCATGAAGGCGGGCGAAGGCAAGACGGTGGTCATCACGCCCGAGAGCGGCTACGGCGAATGGAGCCCGGACAATATTGATGTGGTATCCCGGATCCAGAACACGTCACGCATAGAGAACGTATCGCTGGAGATATTCCAGAACGTCACAGGCAAGACACCGACGATAGGCGAGGAGATAAAGCTCCCGCAGATGCGCTGGCCCATAACCATCCTCGACATCAAGGACGGCTTCGTATTCATGCAGCACAACCCGACGGACGGGATGCTCGTTCCGACAGACCTCGGCAACTCGAGCCTGACGGTAATAGGCGACCGCATATACGCAAAACTCGAGGTCAGGGAAGGCGACCGTGTTGCCACCAGCATAGGCTACGTGAAGATAATAAACGTGACCGACGAGACCGTCACAATCGACGCCAACCACGAACTGGCAGGCAAGAACGTGACATTCGAAATAAAGGTGGTGTCGGTAAACCAGAAGGAAGACCCCTACGCACAGCAGATACAGGCGCTCGCAGAGGCCTACCAGGCAGCCGGCGTAGAATTGCCGCAATGAAATGCAAGCGGTAGAATACGCCTATCCCGGCTTTTTCCCGCGCATCTTGTTTTCAACCGAGGGGTCGATAATCTT
>JAQTQS010000017.1:0-2372 GCA_028712125.1 Candidatus Altarchaeota archaeon | reverse complement strand
ACACACCCTAGACATTGGAGTACAAGTCGGCTATGTAATCGCCAGAAACCCCCTTAATCCTCCCTGAATAATCCCTGTATCTGCCCCCAACCTTCCTAAAAGCCTTCCCGACGTCATCAGCCCTATCGTAAAACCCCTGTATTGCCGCAACCTGATTCGACAACACGCAATACAACGCGACACGCGGCACGTCCTCAACACCAAGCGTCCTCTTCTCAAACCTCTTGAGCGACAGGTCAAAATGCTTGACAACGCGGGCCAGTATGAAATCAGGCTGAGTGCCGAGAAAAGAAGCGAATATGGGAATGTTCCCCGCCATCTCATGAACATTGTCATAAAACTTTTTCTCCCAATCCTCGCCGGCCATCTTGCCGGTAGGCAGCCGGCTTAATACGCCCCTCAGGCGATCCGGATACTCCAACCCGCCGGCGGCCATCATGTCCGCAGGCCGTGCGAATTTATCCCGGTAAGACATCATATCCAAGTCGAAATCCACAGCGCTTTCGGGCGAATACGTTGTCATAAAAAGGGCCGGGTCTAAATGACTGCGGGCTTTCACAATATGCCTCTTTGAGCCGGCAAGGCTGTCAAGCACAATAAGCCTTGCTTGAGGCTTAACACGCAGGCCGTTCAAAACCCGCCCCAGATGGCTGTTAACGCCGTGAACCGTAAGGCCCATGCCTTGCGCAACGCCCGCGAGCGACAATCCCTCCCTGAAGTAGCCTCGGGCGGCTGTGCGCTCCCTGTCGGACCAGCCTTCATTAAGATTGAGCGGCATCAACTTCTCCATAGCATCCCAACTTCCGGCTGGCATGGTCTTTAGCGCATTGCGTATATCATGCCTGGGCACATCCGGGACGATATTCTGGATGACCGCATCCCTGGTGCGGACTGGCGATAACCTCGACTCGACGCTCTTCTGAACCTCCAGAATGGCTTCCCTGGCAAGCGGCCTTGCGACGAGCGTCGTCAGGATATCGTGCACGCGCGTCTTGGAAGAACCTTCGGTAAGGCCGTATTTGACGGCAAGCTCCTCATGGCTTGCGCCAAGCGCCCTGTCCCGGAGCAATTCTACGTTCCTATCGGATTTAAGCGTGGGCGGGTAGAACGAGAGTATGCGCTCCCTTTCAGCGGGAGTGGCATTCTCAAGGATGCTAAACGCCTCGGCAGTGGAAACCTGCGGTATCCCTGAAAGCCGGCCATATACCCTGCCGACACGCGCCATCAAACCGGGCGTCTTGATAACCCTGTCAACCACCTTAAAGACAGAATCACTCACATGCGGATTAGCTTTATCGCCGGACCTCAAGACCCCGTCTACCAGAGGGGCAAGCTCCCCCGCCTTCTCTACATCACCCCTCCGGGAAATCAAACCATGCAACGGCCGCCTTAACTCATTCCATTCCCTGTCAGAACACTCCCTGAAAACAAACCTCACCCTCTGCCTAAGCTCGCTCGTCGTTAAAACCTCCTTTGGAGCCAGCTCGCCTAACCGTTCGGCCGGAGCCGCCTGCTTGGGGACATATTCCACAACCGGAGGCTGAACCACATGCTTAGGCTGCTCCTCCCCGCCAGGCTTCCTCTTAATCATGCCAAATAGATAATACACGAAAGGAGAATAAAATATGCTAGAGTCAGGCTAAGAGGCTAGTAATACTTAATTAGACAGAATAAACGAGTTATGACCTATCGAGCGAGAGCGAGATAGGTCGTCAGTTCTTTCTTTGGGGATTAAACACCTTTCTTTCTTCGCAAGAAAGAAAGGGGTTAGCGGGGGGTAGATTTGAACTACCGACCTTCGGGTTTCTTACGTTTGGTCCATCATCAACGTTTGTCGACAGGATTTTGTTATGAGCCCGACGAGCACTCCTGGCTGCTCTACCCCGCTGGGGTTTTGTTTCTTCTTAGTATTAGAATTTTTGTTTATATAAGGGGGCTGTAGGGTTTGTTACAGTAGTGTTGGTATTAGGCTTGCTGTGAATCCTGCGATGAGGCCGATTGCCAGCGGGGGCAGTGCGGGTAGTGTTATTCGTTTGCGTTTTTGTATGTATAGGAAGAGGGTTAGCAGGCCGATTAGTCCTCCTGCGGAGGTTGCGAGGGCGCTTGCGAGCGTGTAGTCTTTTAGGACTGATGCTGTGAAGACTAGGGGTATTGCGAGGTCGCCTGTGCCGAGGCCGACGGTTTTGCCTTTGTGGGGTATGATGAACATGAATGGGAGTTTTCCTTTGGCGTTTTCGGCGAGTGTTACCATGTGTTTGGTCCAGAAGACTGCGATGAGGTCGTATATCGAGAGGATTATTAGGAGGATGATTGAGGGGATGATTGATAGTGATGCTCCGAGGAGGGCGCCTGCTCCGACGACTGTTAGTATG
>JAQTQS010000016.1 GCA_028712125.1 Candidatus Altarchaeota archaeon | reverse complement strand
CCCATGTCTATGACCTTTGTCGAAAGCTCGCGGCTGCTCCCGTCCGGCAGGACTTCGTATTGCATGTACACCTGGTTTCCGAGCTCGAGGCCGCGTGCGAAGAATTCCATCGACGGCCCGTAGTTGCCGCCGCCGGCCCAGACGTCCTCGTGGAACGTGAGCTCTTCAGCGCTTATCCCAAGTCCCTTGGTGAGGAATTCGTGCATCTGCAGTATGCCCTCGTCCTTGAAGTAGACGTGCTTCTTGGGAGTGTTGAAGGTGTGCTGGCCTGCCATTATGAAGCCCGTGTAGTGGGCTCCTGTTATTCCGACGTTGTCTATGTCGTTAAAGCGCAGGCAGAACTGAGGCTCCAGCACGGCCGGAGCGGGGGGCTCGACCTCGCCTGCGACCACGTAGGGCTGGAAGTCGTTTATGCCGGCGTTCACGAAGTAGAGCTCCTCGTACCAGCGGCAGACTACGGGATAGCGTTTTATCGGAACGTAGTCCCATTTAGAAAAGACCCTGACGTACTCGTCCCATGCTTCCTTGTATGAGAACTGCTTTCTCGCAAGCTTTCTGCCGATGAAGTCGTAGCCGCCACGGCAGGAGGCGTCGCCGCACAGCCCGTCGTCTTTGACGCTCCAATAGCCTCTGCCGCATTTCTGGCAGACGTGCCGGTTAAAGCCCATCTGGCCGAGGCTCTTCACAGGATAATACTTCTCGTAATTTTGGTTGAACTCAGGCTTAACGCGCGCCTTAAGGCCCTTGAAGTCCCAAGCCATGGTATATCTACTTAGCAGTCCTTCTTAAATTATCGGATGCGAAGCCGGTCAGGGATACCAGTGCCGCGCCGGCCATCACCATCGAGTAATTGTCCGTTTCCGGCAGGAGGCCGCAGAGTAGGGGGCCGACTATCGCGGACAGGCTTCCTGCGGCGTATAGCAGGCCGGTGGACGTCGCCTTTTCCACGTTCTCCTCGTCCAGCGTCTTCAGGCAGCCGACGTACAATGCAGACCATGCGACGCCGAGGAGGATTTGTATGGGCGCGACCTGCATGTAGTTTTTCGCCATGGGGTAGCTGATGAAGACGAGCACCGACAATAGCAGGCCTGCGTTTATGAGGCTCTGGCTCTTGTAGCGGCCGATTCTTCTCATGACGATTGCCTGGGTTCCGGTGTTGAGGAAGTATAGAATTCCGATTGCGGACATCGGGGCGCCTAGGTTGCTCATGTAGAGCGGGAGTATCGTCCATGCCATGTTCGCGCCCGTGTACCTTAGGAAGAACGCGATGTAGACATTGATGTTCCTTTTTATCAGCTTTGCCGGGAAGAGCGGGACGTGGATTTTTTTCTCGCTCGCTTCGGGCAGCTTTAGGGCGGTAAAGAATGCTACTACGAATGACAGCGAGCCCATGATGAAGACTTCCTGGTAGTATGCAAGGTAGCCTGCGACGAGCGCGCCGAGCGCCCAGCCAAGGCTCCCGTATGAGGAAAACTTCCCCATATCCCCCCTGCGCTCGAATACGTATGCGGTGAGCGCTGCGGGAAATATCCCTGCGGCAAATCCCGCGAACGTCCTCGCCGCCAGCAGCGTCCCCGGGTTTGAGGAAAGCGTCTGCAGCCCAAAAGCCGCTATCGAGGCGAAGAGCCCTATCTTCAGGAACAGTTTCCTGCCGTAGACGTCCGAGGCCCTGCCGAACACGTAGTATGCGATGAACAATGCGAGGTTGTATGCGGCGACTATGAGGCTGATTGTCTGGTGTGAGGCGCCGAAGTCGCGGGCCAATGTAGGGACCAGCATGGTTGACGACGCGATGGCCGCGCTTGCGAAAAGGTTCACGAATCCGGTCTTCATGGCCTTAGTTAATACCCTTTATCGGTAAATAATTACTCATGGAGCTGTTGTTTGCGACGTCCAACCTTAACAAGGTGCGTGAGGCGAATGACGTCGGCAGGCGTTTTGGCGTCCGGTTTCGGCAGGTCAGATTTCCGTATCCTGAGGTTCGTTCGGAATCCGTCGCCGATGTCGCTCTTGACGGCGTCCGGTTCGTCTATCCCATGGTAAAGAAGCCTGTCATCGTTGAGGACTCCGGTTTGTTCATCGAAGCGCTCAACGGCTTTCCGGGAACGTACTCGCGTTTTGTTTTTGACAAAATAGGCTTGAACGGAGTCCTTGCCCTTATGCGCGGCAAGAGCGACAGGAGGGCGTATTTCGCATCCGCAGTCGGCTTTTCGGACGGGCGCATCGTGAAGGCGTTCGAAGGCTTTTCAGAAGGAGCGATAGCCCGCTCCGTGAAGGGCAAGAGCGGGTTCGGCTATGACCCCGTATTCATCCCGGCCGGCTCGAAAAGGACGTTTGCCGAGGACTTTTCTTTAAAGGAGCGCGTGTCCCACCGTGCTATTGCCTTCAGGCTTTTGTGCGAGTGGCTGGCAAATCGCGGTTCTTCTAAACCTGCCGGGCGTTCACGGCTATGAGCTGGTCGCCTAGCTGTATTACTACAAGTTCCACGTTAATGTCCTGGCCTGCGGTCGCGTTCGTGAACAGCATGCCTGTGAAGTTCTTGTTGTTGCCTATCGGGACGAGGTAGCCGTTCACCACCACCTCTTCAGGGACGATGATGCTCGCCTGCTTGTAGTATGTTACGTTGGTGACATTCATGCGCGCAAGCTCCTGCTCTATTGACCGGGTGTCCGCGTCAATGGGCAGCATCATGCCTACGGCCCCGGTCTTGAGCTGGTAGTCCAGTCCGAGTTCCGCAAGCCTTACCTCGATTGCTTCGAGTGACGCCCCCTCCGGCGTGATAATGGTGCTGTTCTCCTGTTCCACCATGTTTACCCCATCCATGCCGATTACCGTCTCGTTTACCTGCCGTCCGACTACGAGCATCGGCGGCTGATAGTTCACGTTCCCGATTGCAGGTATGGTCTGGTTCACGGTTGCAGGGTCCAGCAGACTTGTCGTGAGGCCGGATGCGATGAAGCCGGTTATCCCGTTGACTTTCGCCTTTACTTTTGTTCCGTATGGCACGGTGTTCTGTATGAATCCTATGAATCCGAGCTTGGTCTCGCCGCTTGATTTTTCAAGGACCAGCACCTTGACAAGCTCTCCTCTGCTTATGTTGAACGGCCCGAGGAGGTAGATTGCGTTCTGCAGTGATGTGTCGCCCGGCGGGAAGCCGGTATAGCCTTGGTAGAGGGTGTAGTCGCCGGCGAGGCGGTCTAGCGCAGGCGTTATCTCCTTTAACGCCTGTCCTATGTCCCTTGTCGAGAACCTTATGAAAAAGTACGAGTTTAACGCATTCTCGCCGTCGACTGCGTTTATCGCGCCTGCCGTCATGTTCAATATTTCCAGCAGGCCGTTTGCGTCAAGTTTCGCGCCGTCCCCGATTACCGCGATTACTTCCGGCCTTTCCTCAGAGATTGCCGCGACCATGTCGCTTCCGACCTGCGTTACCGAGTACTGGATTATCCTCTGGTTTGACGTCGTTTTTTCAGTGGTCGGGGTGTTGGCGTCCATGAAATAGTTCATGCTCGAGAACATCATTGATGCCGCTACAATAATCACCCCTATGATAATCAGCTTCTTTTTGTTGAGCCCGCCCTTCTTAACAACCGGCTTCTGCTTGCCCTTCTTCATGGTATATGTATTATGCAATGTTTTTATTATCCAAATACACTATCATTACCTATGGATTTTGTCAGAATCGACTACACCGCCCGCGTGAAGGACGGCCCTGTTTTCGACACGACGGACGCGGAAAACGCCAGAAAGGAGAAGGTTTTCGACTCCAAGCGCGTTTACCGGCCGATGCCCGTCATCGTCGGCGAGGGTCAGGTCGTGAAGGGTCTTGAGGAGGCTCTCGCATCCATGGCTGTGGGCGAGGAGAAGACGGTCGAGCTTTCGCCCGACAAGGCGTTCGGCCCTAAGGATCCTGAGATGGTCCGGCTTGTCCCTATCAAGTATTTCAAGCAGCAGGGTTTGAATCCCATACCCGGGATGCCTGTCGAGCTTGACGGCCGGCATGCGAGAATCCAGACGGTTGCGGGCGGGCGCGTCCGTGTCGACTTCAACCACGAGCTTGCCGGAAAGACTGTCGTATACTCTGTCAAGGTCGTTTCCAAGGCCGCGTCTGACAATGATAAGGCGAATTTTTTGGTCGAGCGCAGTTTCAACGACGCCGAGGGTTTCGCCATCGCTTTCAAGGGCAAGGACGTTTCACTGGACCTGCCTGAAAAGGTTTTCATGGACCGCAACCTGACTGTCCGCAAGGCATCGCTTTCGGCCGAGTTCTTCAAGTACCTTGACGCATCGTCCGTCACCTACACCGAGAGTTGGAAGAGCAAGAAGGCCGGCGGAAAGAAGGAAGGGGAGTCTGAAGAAAAGAAGGAGTAATGAAAGTCCTCCATGTGCCGTGTTATCATTGCAAGGATGTTCTGATTGCTTTAAGGAAAAACATCAGCGTTCTTTCGCCCTACCGGCGCATCGGCGTCGTCGCGACCGCCCAGCATCTCAACCAGCTTGGCGCAGTCGTCGAATTCCTTAATTCCTGCGGCAAGGAGGCCATAGCCGGCGGCCAGGTCCTCGGCTGCAGCCAGGAGGCGGCGCTCGGAATCGAGAAAAAGGTCGACTGCATCCTCTACATCGGCTCAGGCATGTTCCACCCGGCCGGCTTGTCGGCCAAGTCGGAAAAGCCCGTCATCCTCCTGAACCCATATTCCGAGACCCTGGCCGCATTGCCCGCGGCGGAGAGCGAGCGCTATCGCAGGCGGCAGACCGGCCGGCTCGCGAAATATCTTGCGGCCGGCACTATCGGGATTCTTGTCTCAACAAAGACCGGCCAGTTCAGCCTGAAGCGGGCCAGGGAATTTCGGAAGAAGATAATTTCCGGGGGGAAGACCGCGTTCATTTTCGCAGGCGAGGAGCTTAGTCCTGCTAACCTGCTGCCCTTCAAGGTCGACTGCTGGGTGAATACCGCATGCCCGCGGATGGTTGACGACCATTACGACCGGCCTGTGGTCAATCTCGAAGAAGTCGAGAGCCTAAGCAAGATGTAGTGCTCTTCCTACAGCCTGCTTGTCGCCTGCAGTATCTCATCGGGCTTCGCGCCAACCACCCTCCCAACCTCCTGGCCCATCCTGAAGAATACGAACGTCGGCACCGCATTGACCCTGAACGCCTGCGACGCCTGCCTGGCCCGGTCTATGTCGACCCTGCCGAAGGCCACGTCCGGCCGCCGGCCGGGCAGCTGCTCGAAGAAGGGCGCTATCTTCTTGCACGGCCCGCACCATGTGGCGCCGAAGTCGATTATGGCGAGCGGGTGGCTTCTTATGAACGGGATTAAGGTCATGTCGTTCAGGTCGGGTATCGGCGCGTGCGGTATCGCCGGCTGCTCCTGCGGGGGCGTGTTTCTCCTGTAGACTTCCGTCATTGCGATTTTCTTTTTACCGTCCGTCGTCCACTCGCTGCGAAGCGTCCCGTCCTTCTCGGCGGTTATCGTTCCCTTGCCTCTCATCTCTGCCGGCGTCGTCTTGTAGGTGTCTCGTGGGCTTCTGGGAGTCCACCAAGTGTACTCCACTTTCCCGTCCGCAGTCCTGCCTGCCAGAATGCTTCTCATACCGTAAGCCGGCGTGTGCACCCCGTTCAGGCTTCCGTCCGGCTGCTGGCTTATGGCAAGCGCGCTTCTCGCGCCGTTCCATATTCCGGCGAACGGCTGGTTTACGGTTAGTATGCCGTCGTTGGCCGGCTTTTTCTTGGCCTTTATGCTCCTCGTTACCGAGCCGTCCGCTTTCCTTTCGGTTCCCTCCAGCTCGCCCTCGGCGTTGAATGCTGCCTGGCCGGCGCCGCGTTCTCCCGGGGCAGCCTGCCTATAGTCTTCGCCCCCGCTGCCCGCAGCCCACCATCGGTAGACCAAATTTACGCCGCCGCTTCTGCCTTCAATCATTATCCTACCGCCGTCCCTCGACCCTCTTATCAGGCCGTCGGGCATCTTGACCAGCAGCAGCTCGCCGCCGCCTTCCAGCTCGTAGACGCCTTCAAATGTTTTCTGAACCGGCGATTGCCCCTGCGCGGCTCGCGCGGCAGCAGGCTGCTCCGCATTTGATTTCCCGCCGGGCAGTAGTGAAGATGCGGCGAGCGCTGCCGCCTTCAGAAAGTCCCGTCTAGTGCCGCCCCTCTCCTCTAGAATGTCAAAATCCGGCGTTGGCGTGCCGCGCGCCTTGTGTTTTTCCATTCCCATTGCCACGACGTAAACGAAGTATCAGCCTATACCTCTATCCCGTGCTGCTCCTTGACGGTGTTCAGCGCGAGCATGGTGTTGGTCCTTTCCACGTTCGGCAATGTGTTGATGCGCTTCACCAGCTCGTTCAGCTCAGCCCTGTCGTGGAATTTCGCGACCGCGATGGCGTCGTACTCGCCGGTTACGTCGTATAGCGTAGTAACGTTCTTCTCCTTGGATATCTTGGACTCTATCTCCGGAAGATGGCCGCCCTTGCCGCGTATGCCTATGAGCGCCGTCAGGTCGTATCCGAGTTTTGCGTAGTTTATGTCGGCGATGAACTTCCTGATGACGCCCATCTCCTTCAGCTTGTTCACTCGGTTGTATACGGTGCCTTCCGCAATCCGTAGTTTTTCCGCGATTTCCCGGTAGCTCTGGCGGGCGTCAGCCTGGAATTCCTTTATTATCTTTAAGTCTATTTCGTCTATCCTGTCAGACATGTAATCTTATTCTGCAATACGTCATAAAAATGGATGAATCGGCATTATGTGGCATTTTTCCTGCAGGATTGTTCAGCGTTTTTTACCGCGCACGCCAATACCTAAACGATGGAGCCGCTCGTACTCGGCAGTAAAAGGCTGGCCGCCTGCAGGAAGCGCATCGCCTCCGGCATCAGGGGCTGTGTGCGCAAGGCTCATGCCAAGGGCGTCGTAGTCGGGATGAGCGGAGGCGTCGACTCCTCGGTTGTGGCCAAGATTGCGTCCGAATCCGGCGTAAACGTCCATGCGATGATGCTCCCGGATGACAAAGCCTGCGACCCGCACGGCCTTGAGGACGCGATTTTTCTTGCGAAGGAGCTTGGCATACGCCATGAAGTCGTCCCGATAAGCCCGATAGTTGCCGCGGTCGAGAAATCCTTCCCCTTCTTGGCGCATGCGAAATCCAACTTTAGGACGGCGCGGGCGAACATCAGGCCCCGGGCGCGCATGCTACATCTCTACCTTGCGGCAAACCTTGACGGCCGGCTTGTGCTGGGCACGACGAACAAGACCGAGCTATTGCTCGGCTATTACACGAAGCACGGCGACGGCGCGTGCGACCTTGAGCCCATCGGCGGCCTGTACAAAACGCAGGTCTGCCAGCTGGCAAGGCATATGGGCCTTCCTGAGTCATTGTGCGGCAAGACGCCTACCGCGGGATTGTGGAAGGGCCAGACCGACGAGGGCGAGATTGGCATGAGCTATCGCGAGATGGATTCGATACTATACAGCATGGTTGACTGCGGGCGTTCGCCGTCCGAGACGTCAAAGCTGTCGGGCATTTCCCGTCGCAAGGTCGATTCCATAGCGATGAGGATGGCGGCAACCGCGCACAAGCGGGCAATGCCTTGGGTAATCCGGTTGTAGGCTATTTTTCTTGCGCACCTCCCATATACATACCTTCTGAAGATGAACATTTCGGTTGTGGGTTCGGGCTATGTCGGCCTCATCACCGCCGCAGGATTTGCGGAAAAGGGGCATAACGTCGTTTGCGTTGACGTGGTCAGCTCGAAGGTCGATTCTATCAACCGGGGGAAGCCGCTGATTTACGAGGAGGGCCTTGATGAAATCCTTCGTGCCGTCGTCGGCAGGAATCTTTCGGCTTCGATGGATTTGCATGCCGCAGTCCTCGCGTCTGACATCACGTTCATCTGCGTCGGGACTCCGTCGCGCCCAAACGGCTCTATCGAGTTGAAGTACATCAAGGAGAGCGCGCGTCAGGTCGGGCTGGCGCTCGGGGAGAAGAAGGGCTTTCACATAGTCGTCGTCAAGAGCACCGTCATCCCGGGCACGACCGACAATGTTATAAAGCCGATTCTTGAGAAGGCCTCCGGCAGGAAGGCTGGCGTAGGCTTCGGCCTTGCGATGAATCCGGAGTTCCTGAGGGAGGGCTTCGCGGTCGAGGACTTCAGGAAGCCTGACCGCATCATAGTCGGCGCGTCTGATTCCAAGAGCATGGGTGTCCTGGAGCGCTTGTATGCCGGTTTCCCGACAGGCTTGCTTGCGACTGACCTTAAGACTGCCGAGATGATAAAGTACGCGTCCAATGCGTTCCTCGCGACCAAAATCAGCTTCATCAACGAGGTGGGCAACGTCTGCAAGAGCATTGGAGTGGACACGTACAAGGTCGCCGAGGGAATGGGGCTCGACAAGCGGATTACGCCGCACTTCCTCCGCGCCGGCATCGGTTTCGGAGGCAGCTGCTTTCCCAAGGACGTCAAGTCGCTCGTATACCGGGCGAAGGAGCTTGGGATAAAGCCGCGCATACTAAAGGCGGTATTGGACGTAAATCACACGCAGCCCCGCCGTTTCATCGAGCTTGCCAGGAAGAAGGCAGGTTCCCTCAAGGGCAGGCGCGTCGCCGTCCTCGGCCTTGCCTTCAAGGGCGGGACCGACGACATACGCGAAAGCCCTGCGGTGGCGATAGTGCATGAGCTGTTGAAGGAGAAGGCGAATGTCGTCGCCTACGACCCAAAGGCCGCCGGCAACGCCCGCGACGTGTTCGGCGACAGGATTGTTTACGCCGCGTCGAGCGCCGACTGCCTCAGGGGCGCGGACATCGCGCTGATTGTCACCGAATGGGAGGAGTTCCGGAAGCTCGACTTCTCGGGCATGAAGCGCAGGATTGTGGTCGACGGGAAGAGGATGCTGGACATTGCGAACCTCGCCAAGGACGTGGACTACGAAGGCATCTGCTGGTGAAAGGCCTTTTTCTTTCGGCTCTACAATAGATTATCGATGAAAGCCGTCATTCCTGCGGCCGGCCTGGGCACGCGGTTCCTTCCGGCGACGAAGGCGCAGCCCAAGGAGATGCTTCCACTGGTCGACAAGCCGGCCATCCATTTTGTCGTGAAGGAGGCGGTTGATTCAGGCATTGACGACATTCTGATTATTACCGGCCGGGGCAAGCGGGCTATCGAGGATTATTTCGACCGTTCCGTCGAACTTGAAGACCTTTTGCGAAAGAAGGGGGACAGGAAGCAGCTTGCCGAAATCGAGGAAATCTCGAACATGGCCGACATCCACTACATACGGCAGAAGGAGGCCCGCGGCTTGGGCCATGCGATTTTATGCGCCGAGAAGCATGTGGGCAGCGAGCCTTTTGTCGTGCTGCTGGGCGATGACATAGTGTTCTCAAAGGTGCCCTGCTCGAAGCAGTGCGTCGACCTCTATGAGAAGCACGACGCCGACATAATAGCGGTCGAGCCCGTTCCAAAGCACATGCTCTCGAGCTACGGCGTCGTCAAGGGCAAGAAGATTTCAGAGCGTCTTGTCGCGATAGAGGACCTTGTTGAAAAGCCAGAGCCAGAGCAGGCTCCGTCCAACCTTGGGATACTCGGGAGGTACGTCCTGACGCATGAGATTTTCGGCATATTGAAGGAGACGAAGCCCGGCAAGAACAACGAGATACAGCTTACGGACGCGCTCAGGAAGCTTGCAAAACAGCGCAGGATGTACGCCTACCTGATAGACGGCAAGCGCTACGACCTAGGCAACAAGATAGACTACATGAAAGCCTCCATAGACCACGCATTGTTCAGGCATGAGATGGGGCCGGAGCTGATGGCTTACATCCGGGGTGTTGTGAAATGACCCGCGTTTTAGTCAGCGGCGGCGCCGGCTTCATAGGAAGCCATCTTTGCGACCGGCTGCTTGCCGAAGGCCACAAGGTGATATGCGCGGACAGCCTGCTGACCGGCCACAAGAGCAATATCGCGCACCTTCTCACCGAAAAGAACTTCGAGTTCATGAAGCACGACATCACGCAGTACATACCAATAATGGGCGAGGTCGACTATGTGCTGAACTTCGCAAGCCCCGCGAGCCCGATAGACTACTACCAGTACCCCCTGCAGACTCTGAAGGTCGGCAGCATCGGGACGAGGAACATGCTCGGACTCGCAAAGGCCAAGAAGGCGGTGTTCATGCAGGCCTCGACGTCCGAGGTCTACGGCGACCCGCTCGTCAACCCGCAGGACGAGTCCTACTGGGGGAACGTCAACCCCATAGGCCCGCGCAGCGTCTACGACGAGGCCAAGAGGTTTTCCGAGGCCTTGACGATGGCATATCACAATGTCGACAAGGTTGACACCCGGATTGTCCGCATCTTCAACACCTACGGCCCGCGCATGCGCCTGAACGACGGCCGGGTGGTGCCGAACTTCATCTATCAGGCCTTGAACGGCCTGCCGCTTACGGTCTACGGCGACGGCAGCCAGACGCGGTCGTTCTGCTATGTCTCGGACTTGGTCGACGGCATCTACCGGCTTTTGATGTCCGACGTCAATGAGCCCGTCAATCTTGGGAATCCGAACGAGATTAGCGTGTCAAAGTTTGCAGACGTGATAATCTCGCTGACGAAGTCGAAGAGCGGCAAGGTTTTCAAGACGCTGCCGGAGGACGACCCTAAGCTGCGGCAGCCCGACATATCGAAGGCGAAGAGGCTTCTCGGATGGGAGCCGAAGGTCAATCTTGAGGAGGGCTTGGGGAAGGCGATAGAATGGTTCAGAGACCATCCTGAGATTAATACGTTATAACTCCCATCCCAATCGGAATTTAAATGCGGCAAATCCGATTTCTACCTTATGTCAAAAGTAGCGGTCCTGAAGACGTCGCCTTCGACGGTCGTCGGGGACTACGGCCGGCTTATGGACATGGCCGGCTATCAGCGTGCTTTGCCGAAGGGCAGGGAGACGATAATCAAGCTGAATCTCTCATGGAGCCTTTATTTCCCGGCCTGCAGCACCGAGCCTTGGCAGCTTGACGGCGTCCTCGCCAAGATGACAGCGGACGGCTATCGCGGCATAATACCGGTGGAGAACCGGACTGTGGTGACGGACCCATGGAAGGGGGCGAAGCTCAACAAGTGGCTGCCGGTGCTCGACAGATACCATCTTAAGTTCACGCCGCTGACCGAAGTCAAATGGACGCCCTACAAGCCGAAGGCCGAGATGCTGGCGATGGACCGCATCTTCCCTGACGGCTTCTCGATACCAGAAATGTTCCCGGGCAAGAACGTGCTCCATCTGCCGACGCAGAAGACCCACGGCCACACGACAATCACGGGCGCCATGAAGAACGCCTTCGGAGGCCTGCTCACGAAAAGAAGGCATCACAGCCACCGGATGATACACGAGGTCCTGGTGGACCTTTTGGCCATCCAGAAGGAGATACACACTGGGATATTCGCCGTCACCGACGGGACTGTATGCGGCGACGGGGCTGGGCCGAGGGCGATGGTGCCGAAGGTTGAGAACTATATTCTGGCGTCCGAGGACCAGGTTGCGATTGACGCAGTCTCGGCGAAGATGATGGGCTTTGACCCGATGAAAATCCCGTTCATCAAGATCGCCCACGACCGCGGCCTGGGCGTTGGCGACGTCGGCCAGATAGACATCGTCGGGGAGGACATTTCAAGGGTGGACTACCGTTTCAAGACCGAAAAGAGCCTTGTCGTCTGGGGCGACCAGCTTTTCAGGAAGGGCGCTTTGAGCTTCCTTGAGCGTCTTGTGTTCCACACTCCCATCTTCAAGCTTTGCATACTCGGTTCCGCGGTATTCCACGACAACGTGTGGTATCCTACGACAGGAAAGAAGCGGATAGACGAGTTCATGAAGACGGAATGGGGCGCTCTTCTCCAGAAATACTAACGTATCATCGTAAATAACCTTTTCGTGTAATAAACAATCTCCAGGTCGCTTGCGTTCCACCATACCCTGTTAACCGCCGTTGTGTCGTCCAAGGCTATGCCCTCATCGAGCTGCTGGCGGTTCCAGCTGTAGTCAACAACCGCAACTCCAAGGAAGTTTATGAATATTGATACGGCGACGAGCGCTATGAGCAGCGTCCTAAGTCCGCGACTTTCCATCATGGCTTCGGCAGGCCTTGCGAGGAAAAGGCACAATAACGGCAGCGTTTCTATCAGGAACCTCGGCCCAAGGTTCAACCCCCCGTACCAAAAATGCCACTTGCTCCACATCAATACCGTTGCCACTACAGCCAAGGCAAGGTACTTCAACAGTTTTTCCTTCCCTCTCCATAGCGAGTAAAGCATCCCCGCAATCGAGATTATGAGAACCGGCGAGTGCGTCAGGAGGCCTTTGTTCGGGCTTAGCAGAAGCCCAAGGAGGCCGTCCAACAGCGGATTGTCCCAAAGGCCGGCCGGCGCGATTAGCTGCCCCATCAGCAGTATGGAATGGAGGTATGTTTGGCTGTATGCCATTACCGCCAGCGCCATCGGCGTCGCGTATAGCAGGTATCTTGTGAATTGTTTTTTGTGTTCCATGAGTACGTAGGCCGAGAGGGCCAGCGCTATTACGAGGTTTGCGGGTCTTATTGCGACTGCCGTTGAGAGCGCGAGCCCCGCGTATCTTATGCATTTTTCCTCTTTCAAGCCCCGGATGAGGGAATAGACTGCGATAGCTATGAACAGCTCTCCGGCGCCGTGCTGCCCCAGGTCCTGGCTGGCCTGCCAGGTTGCGGTGCCGAATCCGTAAACCGCCGTCACCAGCAGCGCGGTCTTTTCGCTCGCCATCCTCTTGAGCGTCCAGTAGACGAAGAGGCATGATATCGCCGTCATCAGCGCGGCGGCTGTCCTGCTGAGAAGCAATACGTCGTCCGACCGGGGGTCGAGGCCGGCCAGAACCGGGAGCAGGTAGACCGGCAGTGCCAGCACGGAGGTGAACACCGGGTATAATGACAGCACCCTTCCGTCCACGTTTTTCAGGTAGTACGGCAACTTGTCCTTGCTCTCGTAGAGGAATGTGAATTCGTCAAGGTCGAAGTTTCGCTCCCGTATCATGGAGAGCGGCAGGTACTTTATTGGAATTGAATCGGTCGAGTATCTCACGACAGGGTTCGACAGGTATATGAGGAATATGGCGGAAAGCATCAGGAACTCTTTGCTCCTCGCAAAGCGCAAGAGCTCGTCCAGCATCCCTGCCCTGCAGTTCCCGGTTGTCATGTCATATCCCGCCCAATCCCGAAAGGATTTTCCTTGCATAGCGTACAGCCGGCATGCTGCTCGCATCCCACCAATAATCGTTCCTGCCGCCCTCGCGTTTGCAGATGAGATTGTCAATCCGGTAAGTGCCGCCATCCCCGCCGCCGAAATCCGTAATCTCGGCGAACTGCGTCAGTATCGACAGCGCAACAAGGCCCATCAGGATTAGTCCGAGTTTTCTTCCCTTCAGCATCCTCTCCACGGGGCCTGCGAGCAGTATGCACAAAAGCGGCATTATCTCAATCAAGTACCGGCTCGGGCCGTATGGGTGGCATCCGTCCCAGTACTCCCGCTTGCTGTAGAGCAAGATGAACGCTGCTGCGGCGATGGCGCAGTACCTCAGCTGGATTTTTAAAGCGCTCTTTTCCCCCCGCCATAGCATTAACGCTCCGATGAATGACAGGATGAAGACAGGCGAGTAGGATAGGAGGCCTTTGCCGGGACTTGCCAGGAGTCCCAGCAGCCCTTCGAGCAGGGGGTTGTTCCATAATGATGATGGGTCCTGCATCTGCCCCATCAGTAATACGGAGCGCAGGTATGCCTGGCTGTATGCCATTAGCGCCATTATCGGCGGCGTTGCGCACATCAGGTATTTTACAAAATGCTTCCTTTGCTCCATCAGCACGTAGGCGGTCAGAACTACCGCTATCATCCCGTTTGTCGGCCGTATTACGGTTGCCGCTGCCAGCGTGAATCCCGCGTATTTTATCCACTTCTCCTCTGTAAGGCCCCGGATGAGGAGGTATATTGACATCGCTATGAACAGTTCTCCGGGTCCGTGCTGCCAGAGGTCTTGCGAGCTTATCGTCCAGTTTGACGTGCCGAAGGCGTAGACTGCGGTCACGAGCAGCGCGGTTTTTTCGCTCGCGCATCTTTTGACGGTCCAGTAGATGAATAAGCATGATATGGCCGTCATCAGCGCGGCGCTTATCTTCGCGAGCAGTATGACGTTGTCCGACTGGATGTCGAGGCCCGTGAGCGCTGGGAGCAGGTATACTGGCGTTGCGAGTAGCGGTGTGAACACGGGGTATGTGGAGACTATCCTGCCTTCGATGTTTTTCAGGTAGTAGGGAAGTTCGCTCTTGTTCTCGTAGAGGAAGGTGAATTCGTCAAGGTCGAAGTCGCGTTCCCTTATTATGGAGAGCGGCAGCAGGCGCGCCGGGGTCGCGTCGGTGGAGCTTACTACGACCGGGTTTAGCATATACACGAGGAATATCGCGGCGAACAGCACTGCCTCCCTGCTCGACGCCAAGGCTATGAGCGTTTCCACAAGCCCGTTTTTAACTTTTTCCCGTGCCATCCCAATCAATTGAATAACGCAATCACCTTGTCCGCATAGCGGGCATAAACAGTGTTTTTGGCATCCCACCACGCCTCCTGGTTGTAAACGTCTCCGTTGCAGATGAGAGCGTTGGCAGCAATCGGATTTTCATTGAAGATGCCGCCAAGGTCAGCTAACTGGGCGAAGTGCGCCAGCACCGAAATCCCGGCGAGCGCCAGCAGCAAAACGGCCAGTCTGCGGTTTTTCAGCATCTCATCGGCAGGCCTTGCGAGGAACAGGCAGAGGAACGGGAGTATCTCTATCAGCATTCTCGGGCCGTATACGTGGCATCCGTGCCAGTACCTCCACTTGCCCCACATGAGAATGAATACCGCCGTTGCCAACGTGTAATACCTCAGTTGCGTGTTCAGGGCGTTCCTCTCGCCCTGCCACGGTTTTAGCGCGCCGATGAGCGAGACGAGGAATATCGGGGAGTAGACCAGCAGCCCGACTGCGGGGCTCATCAGAAGCCCCGCAAGTCCGTCCACGAGCGGGTTGTCCCATCTTTCGGTCGGGTTGTATACCTGCCCCATAAGCATCATTGAGTGCAGGTATGTCTGGCTGTAGACTAACACGGCGAGCGCCATTGGCGCCGCGTATAGGATGTACCTCGGGAATTGTCTCCGGTGTTCCATCAGCACATAGGCCGAAAGGACTAGCGCTATTATCGCGTTTGTCGGCCTTATTGCGACTGCCGTTGAGAGCGCGAGTCCCGCGTATCTTATGCATTTTTCCTCTTTCAAGCCCCGGATGAGGAGGTATATTGACATCGCTATGAACAGTTCTCCGGGTCCGTGCTGCCAGAGGTCTTGCGAGCTTATCGTCCAGTTTGACGTGCCGAAGGCGTAGACTGCGGTCACGAGCAGCGCGGTTTTTTCGCTCGCGCATCTTTTGACGGTCCAGTAGATGAATAAGCATGATATGGCCGTCATCAGCGCGGCGCTTATCTTCGCGAGCAGTATGACGTTGTCCGACTGGATGTCGAGGCCCGTGAGCGCTGGGAGCAGGTATACTGGCGTTGCGAGTAGCGGTGTGAACACGGGGTATGTGGAGACTATCCTGCCTTCGATGTTTTTCAGGTAGTAGGGAAGTTCGCTCTTGTTCTCGTAGAGGAAGGTGAATTCGTCAAGGTCGAAGTCGCGTTCCCTTATTATGGAGAGCGGCAGCAGGCGGGTAGTGGTCACGTCAGTGTGCAGCAGCACGCCGGGGTTCGACATGTAAACCATGAAGGCGGCGATAAGGAGCGTGAATTCAGCGCTTTTTACGATGCCAAGCAGCCTGTCTACGGTATTCGCCATCTTAAAGTGGGCCGATAAATTATTAATGCCGGATACTATACTATGATTTAATACCTTAATGTTATGTTTAAAACAATAAGGCGAATATTCCCGGCATATAGCAAGATGAGCATAGCAACCAAAAGCGCATTTGCCCTGTTCGTGCTCTCATGCGTTTTCCTGCCGGCGGCGGCGCTGCAGATAGACTCAGAGACGAAGCTTGACGTCTCTGTCGCGACTGAACGGCAGGTCTACGAGCCGGGGGACGTCCTGACGGTCTACATGAACTTCTCGAACGACGGGAACAGCACGCTTTTCGTCAAGGAGGCCCACGTCCTCATCATCGCCGAGAGCTGGTTTTCCATGGTCGGGCATGACGAGGTGCGGAGCATCACGGTCCCGGTGGTGCGCGGCGACCGGGGCAGCGGTTATGCGAAGGTGAAGATACCTCTCTACACTCCGCCTGGCTCCTATAGGATAGACTCGTGGATTGTCTACGGGACCGATTTCAACGAATCCCACACGGTCATGCCCTACGACCCGCGCACGCCGGTCGTGTCTTCAAGGTTCGAAGTCCAGGTCGGCATGGTCTTCGTTCTCGCAGCGCTCATCCTCATATGGGTCTTCATACGATACGTGATACTAAGCCGGATAGGCGGCAAGCCCATGGGCAGGAACGTCTTTGACGACGTCGCCCGCAAGGAGCTCAGCCGGTCTCTCGAGCTTGTGATAATCATAGTATGCTTCCTCGCCCTGTCGACGACGCTCGTGTGGGTCGGGAACACTAAGCGGAGCGCAGACTCTTTTTCAGCGATTTACATAAAGCCAGGCTCGTACAGCGGCATTGTGGAAAAGAACATGGTGTCCTTCACCTACGGGGTGATGTGCTTCGAGCAGAGGGAGACCAAGTACTCCCTGGAGACATACCTCAACGGAGAACTCGCGGGCAAGGAGGATTTCGAGCTTTGCACTGGCGAAAAACTCCTGCTCAACAGAATCGAGGACGAGGAGCGGCTTAAAATCCCGGAAGACGTGAAATTCCCGGCCAAGGTGTCGCTCATCCTGCGAACGAGAGAGCGCTCTTACGAGACGTTCTTCTGGCTGACAGGGAGGAATTGAGATGGCAGTCGCATTACCGTTCAGGAGGGCTGAAATCGTGGCGGCAGCGATGCTCCTCCTAATCGGCCTGGTGGTTTTGATATACGGCTTTTCCGGAGGGTCGGCCATCATGTGCAACAGTCCTTACATCCGGGTCGGCGTGCAGTGCTGCCTTGATTTGAACGGAAACGAGATATGCGATTCCAGCGAGTGCATCCCAGGCGTCTACTTTGCGATGGACCAATCCGGGATATGCCTTAATTTCACGACGTCCTGCCTTCCAAGGGGATGGACGAAGGTCGACCGATGCCCCGAGGCGTCGTGCTATGACGGCATCAGGAACTGCCATGCCGGCCTTTGCGAGCGCGAGGTCGACCGCGG
Organism: Candidatus Altarchaeota archaeon; assembly: GCA_028712125.1. Taxonomy (GTDB): domain Archaea; phylum Altiarchaeota; class Altiarchaeia; order IMC4; family SCGC-AAA252-I15; genus VGJA01. The sequence continues at coordinate 5,272 of JAQTQS010000016.1, read as the reverse complement.
CGGTCCCTGTCCCGAGGATAATGCGACCTGCTTTGACAGTATGATGAACCAGGGAGAGCTGGGCGTGGACTGCGGCGGCCCCTGCCCCCCGTGCCTTGACAGGCCGAGGCAATCTTCCTGTTTTGACGGCGCAAAGAACTGCCATGAGGGGCTTTGCGAGGATGCGGTGGACTGCGGCGGGCCTTGTCCGCCTTGCCTGCCCACTTGCAGGGACAATGTCATGAACCAGGGCGAGTCCGGCGTCGACTGCGGCGGTCCTTGCAGTCCCTGCCCGAAGCCTGCCGCGCCCGTTTGGTTTTATGTTATTCCCGGTGATGAGATGGTGAACGCGCTTGCGGTTTCCAATGACAGCGGCGTCATTGTCGTCGGCTCTTACGACAATACCATCTATGCCTTCGACCGGGAGGGCAGGAAGGTTTGGGAGTATGACGCGCGCGAGAGCGTCGAGCATGTTGGCATCTCTGCGTCAGGGACTATGATCGCCGCGGGAGCCGGCACGTACGTCTACTTCTTCAAGAACGCGACGTTGCGGCAGGTTTCGACCTACTCCCGGAGGCTTCGCACCGGGGAAGCCGTTGAGAGCCTTGCGGTCAAGCCCGACGGCGCATCGATTGCGGCCGGGCTGTTGTATGATAACAAGACGATTGGCAACAACCATATCTATTACTTCGACACTAACGGGAACATGACGAGTTCAATCAATACCGGGCATGCGTCAGGGCGCGTGTTCGTCTCGCCCTACGGCTACGGTATTGTCGACGGCGGCATCCTCTACCTTAACGGCAGGGACAGCCCGGTCGACTTCGGGACGGGGTATCCTTCGAACAACATCCAGCTCGTCGTTTTTTCGCCTTCATACAACGTGGTGTCCGCAAGCCCAGTGCGCCTGTTTTTCACCGACGGCGCCGGCAGGCTGAAGTGGTCGCTTCCATTCAACAACACCGGGATTGTCGGCGTGAGCCGGCGCGATGATGTAATTGTCGGAACGGACGGCGTTTACAAGTTTTATGCAAACGGCACGCTAGGCTGGACTTTCCCGACCGCCTATGCGGTGTCGCATATCGACGTATCCCCCTCAGGAAATTATGTCATGGTGTCCACCGAGGACCGCTATCTTTCAGTGCTGAACGCGACCGGCAGCCTCAAGTGGAAGTATTTCATCAACAGCAAGGTAACCAGCTCCGGCTTTTCCGGCAGCGAGGAGTATTTCGCGGCCGGGACGTTCGACGGCCGGCTGTTCCTGTTCAGGACGCTCCAGTAGCGGCCTCTTTACCACGGAATCTTCTCTTCAGGTAGGCTACGTAGAGTATCGTGTATGCGAGTATTACAAGCACTACGAGGCTTGTGTTTAATGCGGTTATCCTCATCCTGATGGTCTTGTTGAGTATCAGCATTATTGTCGGGGTTGCGAGTATCCCGAGGACGAGCGTTGCGGCAATCCGTTCCATCAGGTCGACTTCCCCGCGGCGGAACAAGATTTCGCTCAGCGCGTAGCCGGGAACTATCAGGAATACTATGCCGCCTATTATGATTGTCAGCGTCTCGAGTAATGCCATCATTTAACCATTGTGTTTTTTGAATATAAGGGGGGGCGGTATTATCGCCCGGCGGCTGGGATTATTTTTTACGGAATTTTTCAACGTGTCTTTCGCCCGGCCTTTCTTTACATTTTGACAGAGAATTTTTTTCTGCGCGCCCATTAAAAGCTTTTCTATACATTTCTACTAATATAATACTATATCTCCAGAATCATAATACATACTACCGTGTTGGTTAGTACTCATACCGGAGGTTTTTGCAGTTGAGGCGGAAAAGTCAGGCGCGTTGGACGGGCGTGATGCTGCTTGAGGGCGCCGCTATCCTTGCCCTTATGCTCCTTGTCTACACGATGCTCCCCCAGCAATACTCGCCGGCGGTCATCGGCGCCGCGGTCATGCGCTCTTCCGACTCATCCCGGGAGCTTAACGTGTCAGTCGCCGGCAATGCGAGCATCCCCCTCTCGCTTGAGAACGGGACGACGCTTGCAGGAGTGCGTTTCGAAGGCGTTTTTACTGGCGACGGCGCCGCGACGGTATACCTGGTGTCCGGCGGTGCGAGGGTGCCGGCCTACGCCTACAACGGTTCCGTAATCCTGCCGGACTTGAACTTCTCGCATTATTCCGATTCCGGCATGTCGCTGTCCCTCTCTTACGGCAATGACATGCGCTTTGACGCGAACAACAACGGGGTGGAATCGCTTTCAGGCGTTGTGGACATAACTCCCTCGGTCTCTCTGAACTTTTCCGCCGAAGAGGAAAAAATGTGCATCCTGTGGGACGTCTACAGCGTGGATAGCAACCTTTCGGCCGAAGTGTGCCGGGGGGGCGAGCTCTGCTGCGGCCTGTTCGGCCTGAAGAGCGAGCCCGGCGTCGCTTGGAACGACCCGCTCCTCATGCACTATGGCCTGCTGCAGTCCTCTTCCGAGAATATCGTGAGCGCGATGGCATCTTATGCGGATGTCAGCCTTGAACTTGAAAACCTCAGGTATGAGGTCGTGCGCAGCAACTGGGACGGCGTGTGGGCTGTCTTCCGGGATAACCTTTCCGCGGATTTTGCCGGGGATGCCTTAAGCCGGGAGGCGTTGTCGGATTTGCCAGGAGAGTCATTCACGATTGAGGTCGAGTCCGAGCCGGGCGTCTCAGTCCTAATCTCCGGCGTCAATTACTCTACCGAGAGCGAGGTTGAGTCCGAGGCTTTTTCCGGGAGCGTCCTTTCCCCGGACAGGGATTTGTTCTTCCTCGGAGAGGAGCCGGTGTTCTCCCTTGCCCTGAATCCGCCCAGGGTTACGGGTGTGAAGGCGTCTGAAATATCCGTATCAGTCGCAGACTGGGCCGGCGACGTCGTTGATGCGGCATCGTCTGTTGCCGAGACGGGCAGCAACCGCTTTGGCATAAAGCTAACTCTTCCCCGCAGTGTCAGGCCGGGCGTCCATACGCTCACCGTTTTTGTGCCTTACGACGGCGAGAATTACATATTCCGCCGGAATTTCTCAGTGAGTTCGCTCGATTTCGAATTTGAGCATAGGACTATCGCTCCGGGCGACTATGTGCATGCCGGCGTCTCCGGCTTCGGCGGCTGCAACGAGAGCGTTACACTGTCCCTCACCTACCCGGACGGTCAAACGAGGGTGCTGCCTACCGGCGGCCGTAATTTTGCCGTCTCCGACTCATGCAATACCCTTAAAGGCGTGACCGATTACGAGTTCGTCTACCGGCCTTATTATGAGGGCGCGTATGCGCTGAACCTTTCGACGCCGGGCGCGGGCATGGCGGCAGGCGGCGTGTTCGAGGTTTCGGGCGAGAATTCCTTTGACGTCAGGCGCATCGGCCCGCGTGTGGTTGAGCCGGGCCGGATTTATGAGATGTCGTTTGTCGTTTCCGTGAGCCGCGGTTTTGAGGGCGTCTTCCGGGACTTTGTGCCGGCAGGCATTGCGGTCGATGTCGGGGGCGATTCCGGCGCCGTTGTCGAGGAGGGCGGCGGCTTTAGCGTCGTATCATTCAACCGGTCTTTCCTTCCGGGCGAAAGTGCGGAGCTGAAATACAGTTTCACCGTGCCTGCTGCCGGCTTTTTCCACTCGTTCGGCCCGTGGGATTTTGCAGGCTTCAGCGAGGGCGGTCGCTGGTCTGTTGCGTCGGGCGAGCGTGAGCCTTCCGGGGCGCTCATTTCCAGCAGGCGCGATTTTACGGCGGGTGATGAGCCTTCGTTCACGTTCTCGGTCTACGGGGTCTCGGAGGACTTTTCCAAGGCGGCGGTCATGGATGCCCCGCGGGTGTCCGCCCGGGTTTTGCGCGGCGATGCGGTTGTTGACGTTCCTGTGTCCATAAAACGGACGGAAGCCGGCAAGTATGAGCTGGCCGTCGAGCGTCCGCGGGAATTTACTGCCGGCCTCTACAGGCTTGAAGTCGAGTATTCGTACGCCGGCAAGTCTCTCATGTCGTCGCAGGACTTCACTTGGGGCGTGCTTGCGATAAACACCCGCAAGAGCGTCTACCTGCCGGGCGAGGACGTGTTTATAGGCATGGCCGTGTTGGACGATTCCGGCGACATAGTATGCGACGCCGACGTCACATTGGAGTTGACCGACCCTTCAGGCGGCATTACCGTGTTGTCGACGCGCGACGGCTCTATCAACGTGTCCGAGGAGTGTCCTGTGCTTGGCGTCACCATGCTTCCGGACTACTACGGCTGGTACAAGGCCGGCGGCGCGGGCGTCTATACCATGAGCCTGACTGCCGGGACCGAAAACGGCGTTCGGAGCATCACGGACTCCTTCAGGGTGGAGGATGCCGTGGACTTTGACGTGGCCCGCTATGGCCCGACGAGGATTTATCCGCCGGTGCCGTATGTGATGAACATTACGATAAACGCGAACGTTGATTATGAGGGCGTCGTGCGGGAGTATCTGCCGAAGTCTTTCATGGTTGCGCCGCAGGAGGGCATGGACGTTTCAGTCGCCGGCGACGCCAAGGTCCTCTCTTGGAACCGGCGTTTTGATGCGGGCGGTAGTTACAGCATCTCCTACGAGTTTGACGCCCCGGACGCGAGCCCCCAGTTTTACGTGTTCGGTCCGCTCGACATAGGCGGCTGGGCTGAGGCCCGGCAGTGGATGATGGCAAGCGACGCCATAACAGACGACTCCTTTGTCATAACGCCCACTTCCATCTACACGGGCGACCGCACCAACATAACCGGGACGTACAGCAACGGCGGGACGTCGACAGTCAACTGCGTCCTCTGGATTACCGAAGGCGGGGTGGTGGTGAAGAGCGGAAGCGCCACCGCGGTAAAGCTGACGAATGTATACTTTGCCGGGACCATCTGCGATTCAGTAGACCTCGCTACCGGGAACCTAACGTGCACTTCTTGGGGGAAGAACAACGACGCCCAGGCTGTCCGATGGGAAGTTGAGGGCCAGACCGGCGGCGGCGGCTCAAAGACTTACATAACAGCCGGCGCGTGCAGCGCAGGCGGGGTGACGTTTGACGCATCCGACACGCTCTCAGTCGACGTCAACACGCCCTCCAGCACCAGCAGCAGCTCCAGCAGCAGCTCCAGCAGCTATTATTCAAGCCCTAGCGGCCAGTCTACCAGCAGTTCCAGCAGCAGCAGTTCCTACTTGTCCAGTCCTAGCGGGCAGTCTACCAGCAGTTCCAGCAGCAGCACTTCCAGCAGCAGTTCCTACTTGTCCAGTCCTAGCGGGCAGTCTACCAGCAGTTCCAGCAGCAGCACTTCC